>NZ_JANFYZ010000005.1 GCF_024460775.1 Desulfovibrio desulfuricans
AGCGTATCCGGTATTAGCAGCCGTTTCCAACTGTTATCCCGATCATAAGGGCAGATTATCCACGCGTTACTCACCCGTGCGCCACTTTACTCAGGGCCGAAGCCCCTTTCGCGTTCGACTTGCATGTGTTAAGCACGCCGCCAGCGTTCAATCTGAGCCAGAATCAAACTCTCCAGTTCAAATCTGTACAAGACTCCTGCTTTCGCAGAAATCGGAATCTCAAAGACTTTCTTCCCACTCGCTATTCACTTGTCAATGAACCACTTGGCCTCTTCGGCCCGCCAGCCCGGCTCGTTGCCGCTTGGCGCGAGGAACGTTTATGCCCTCTTTCGTTTCTCGAGTCAACAACTTTTTTTTCGTTTCGCGAAAGTTTTTCGCGGCGACCGTCAGTCGTTTTCTCAAGGCGCGAGGAGCGTTTATGCTCCCCTTCGCTTTCGAAGTCAACCACTTTTTTTTCATTTCCTGAAACTTTCGTTTCACCGTGAAGCCAAGTTGTTTTTCTTCAATCGCGAGGAGCGGTTATGCTCCCCTTCGCTTCAGGAGTCAACTGTTATTTTCGTTTCCGCGAAAATTCTTTTCGCTTGCGTTTCCGTGAACCGTTTTCCCTTGTCGCGAAGAGCGGTTATGCTCCTCCTCACTCCGCAAGTCAACCATTATTTCAACTTTTTGCAAATTAACCACAAAAAGCATGGCTTTCTTGCTCAGCGGAAGTTAAAAATAGCGAAACGACACCACAGAGTCAAGCCGTAGTGCCGTTTTTTCGCAATCATTTGCCGAACTCGCCGACGTTTCAGACAATTTTGACTTTTTTGACCCCTCGCAAAACAACCACCAGCAACGCCCCACACAGCGCGCTCTGCCAGGAATCCAGATTCGTCAGCAGCATCATGGTCAGCGCCAGCATGCCGCCAAAGGCGGCTGCCGTAGCGTACATATCTTCTTCAACCGCACGGGCCATATCCCCAAGGCAAAGGTCTCGCGCAATGCCGCCCACAAGCCCGCCCAGTATACCAACCAGTATACTGCCTGTGGGGCCAAGCCCGGCCATCACGCCCTTTACGGTTCCCACGCCAGCTCCAAGCGCCAGCCCCAGCGCATCCAGCCAAAAGAAGGACATCCAGGCCCGGCTGCTTTGCCCTATAATGATACCGGCAATGCCGCCGCACACGCTTGCGGCCAAATATTCCCCCTGATTGAGGGTAATGGCGCCATAGCCGAGCAGCCCATCACGAGCGAGCGGCGCGGCCATCCCCGCCAGACAGGCAAGAACGGCGGCACCGCTGAAATGCGCGCCCGTAGAGCGCGCCCGGCAAGATGCGGCAGCGGCCAGCATGAAGCTGGCCGCCAGATCTAACACAAAAAAGGGAAGGTTCTGCATACGCTGCACCCAGGGGCCAGACCATTTCATTCATGAAATGCTCCAGCAAGGATTTGCCTGAAAATCATTGCCGCGAAACAGGCACATGCGGGCTTTGCCAGCGTTGAGCACCTGTTTAAGGCTTTTGCTCTACTTGGCCAGCCCCACTGCCCGGCGTTCACGAATGACCGTCACGCGGATCTGGCCGGGATAGGTAAGGTTTTTCTCAATCTTTTCAGCAATATCCTTACAGAGAATATACGTGGTGTCGTCATCAACCATGTCGGAGTTGACCATCACGCGAATCTCGCGGCCAGCCTGAATGGCGTATGCCTTGCTGACGCCATCAAAGCTGGTGGCAATGCCCTCCAGATCTTCAAGCCGTTTCACGTAGTTTTCAAGCAGCTCTTTACGTGCGCCGGGGCGCGCGCCGGAGATAGAGTCGGCCGCCTGCACCAGCACTGCCAGAGCCGTTGAGGGGCGCTGATCTTCATGGTGGGCTGCAATGGCGTGGATGATCTCCTGGCTTTCGTTGTACTTTTTGGCGAGGTCCGCGCCGATAAGGGCATGCGGGCCTTCCACCTCGTGGTCAACGGCCTTGCCGATGTCGTGCAACAGGCCAGCCCGCTTGGCTTTTTTGACGTCCATGCCGAGCTCGGCGGCCATCATGCCGCACAGGGCCGAAACTTCAAGAGAGTGCTGGAGCACGTTTTGGGTAAACGAGGTACGGTAGCGCAACTGCCCGAGCAAACGGACGATTTCCGGATGGATACCGTGAACTCCTGCATCAAAGGTGGCCTGTTCGCCCACTTCGCGCACCTGGGTGTCCAGTTCCTGCTCACACTTCTGCACAATGTCTTCGATGCGGGCAGGATGAATGCGGCCATCCTGGATCAAACGCTCAAGCGCCATTTTGGCAACCTGACGGCGCAGCGGGCTGTAAGCTGAAAGAATAACGGTTTCAGGCGTATCATCTATAATAAGATCCACACCGGTGGCAGCTTCAAGCGCGCGGATGTTGCGGCCTTCGCGCCCGATGATGCGGCCCTTCATATCTTCACTCGGAAGGGTCACAGCCGTAACGGTCTGCTCGTTGACGTAGTCGCCCGCGTAGCGCTGGATGACATTACAGAGGATTTCTTTGGCTTTGCGGTCGGCAGTTTCGCGCGCTTCCATTTCAATCTGGCGGATCATGCGCGCCGATTCGTGCCGGGTTTTGGCTTCAATTTCGCTGAAAAGCCGAACCTTTGCCTCATCGGCAGTGAGGCCAGCAATTTCAGAAAGCCGCTGCTCCTGCTCTTCAATACGGGTCTGCAAAAACATTTCAGATTCAGAAAGCTGGCGCTCCTTGCGGGCCAGTTCTTTCTCTGAAGTCAGCAGTTCGTGCTCCCTTGTGGTTGCTTTTTCAAGCTTTTCCTCAAGGCGACCGCCCATTTCTTCAAGCTTGCGTTCGCGGGCCTTGACCTCGCGCTCACGTTCCTTGAATTCGTTTTCGAGTTCCCGCTTTTGATTGAACAGATCATCCTGGCCCTGAAGCAATATCTCTTTTTTCTGGGCCTGCGCCTCTTTACGCGCTTCCGCCACTATGCGCTTCGCCAGATCTTCGGCGTCGCCCACACGTTTTGCGGCAGAACGCTTGTGCGCAAACACCCCCAGCGCAACCCCCAGCAGCGCCGCAGCTACAAGCGCTGCAATGAACAATGGATCCATGAATCCAGCCTCTCTCTTTTATCAATACGGACCCTGCGCCAAGAGGCGCGGGCCGACGAACACCGGCAAGCGGCAAGACTGCCGCACACCGTAGCAAAATGAGCCCAAAGGGGCTGCTGAAACCCTGGCTGGATACCGATTAACGGTCTGGAATGAACTGCGCAAAAGCATCGGCCACTAAGAATGGCAGCCAGATACGTCAAAAGAAGGCGCGTTCCCCGGAGCGCCGTGTCATGCTTGCGGTACAGAACCTGGATAACCAGGTCGGGCGCCTGTGTGTCCTTTCCGGGCTTCCCGGTCTTGCCGGGCGTGCACACACAAAGACAGTGACGGCTCCCTTTTATATTCTTGTCAGGTTAGCACCGAGGCATAAATCACGCGCGTCCCAGGGAAGCGCCCAAAGGAGCCTAAGAGGACTCCTCTATTTTTGAAAGCAAGGTTGAGACGCGATTCTGCACGTCCGCCTGCTCTTTCTGCGATTGCAGCAAATCATCCGCCAGTCCAAGGGCCATAAAAGTCAGCAGAATGTCCTTGGTCTGCCCTCCGTGGAACCTCAGCTTCTGGTCTGCGAACCGTTCCTCCACCAGCCGCACGGCTTCCTGTACGCGCCGCATGTCGGCTCCAGGCTTGAATGCAATGCTCAGCCCAAGAACGGTGAGGTTGATAGTATCCTGGTTCACAAAAACCTACTCGACGCTGTCGTGCTCCTGAATCCTGCGCAGCAAGGCGTCAATGCGATTCAGAGCCTCAGTACGCAACGTTTCTTCGTTTTCAAGAGCTTCGCGCAGCTTTTGGTTTTCTTCATCAAGTGCGTCATTTCTGGCTGCCACATCGGCAGACTCCGCACTGATTTTCGCGTTTTCCGCCTTGAGGCGGTCAAGTCGGGCCAAAAGCGCCTCAACCTGCGATTCAAGCTGCTCCAAAAGTTCCATGATTTGTAGATAACACCGCGGCATGACCTTGGCAAGAATGGATACGCTCGGGCGAAAAAATACCCGCGCCGGGCTGTGCCGGCGCGGGCTGCAAAAAGACAAAACCCTTGCGGCACAGGCCGCCAGGGCCGTTTATTTATTCCTGCGGGGCAGATTTTTCTGCTTTTCGCGGGCAATGGCAAGCTCGCCGTTGGGCACGTCGCGGGTAATGACCGAGCCTGCGCCCACAAGGGCATCGTCGCCCACGTTCACAGGCGCAACCAGGGCGGTATTGCTGCCAATAAAGGCATAGCGCCCGATTTTGGTCTGGAACTTGTGCTTTCCATCGTAATTGCAGGTGATTGTGCCCGCGCCGATGTTGGTGCCCTCGCCTATTTCGGCATCACCAAGATAGGTAAGGTGGTTGGCCTTGGCGCCTTTGCCAAGGTGGGTTTTTTTAAGCTCGACAAAATTGCCCACATGCGACTGTTCTTCAAGCACAGCGCCGGGCCGCAGGCGGGCAAAGGGCCCCACCAATGCAGTTGCGCCCACGCGGGCCTTTTCCAGATGGGAGAAGGAACGGATCTCTGCATTATTGGAGATTACGCAGTCGCGCACCACGCAGTGCGAGGCAACGCTGGCCCCACGGCTGATGCTGGTGCGTCCATAAACTTCGCACGGGCCAGTCAGTTCCACTCCGGGTTCAATCTGTGCCAGGGGGCCAACACGCACCGAGCCCGGCGCATGCACGATAACACCCGAAGCAAGCAGATCATCAACAATACGGGCGCGCAGGGTTTCTTCCATACGGGAAAGCTCAACTGGCGAATTCACGCCCATGAGCGAATCATCGCGGCCGCACTGGATACCGAGAACTTCGTATTTTTCCGCGACGGCAAGGCCGATGAGGTCTGTAATGTAGTATTCGCCGCTCTTGTTGCTGTTGTTCAGGTGAGGCAAAAGGCTTTGCACCGCAGCAAGGCTGCAATAGTACATGCCCGCGTTAACCTCGTTGGAAGGCGGCCCGTAGAGCGAGGAATCATAATCCTTGGCTTCCACAATGGCCTTGACCTTGCCCTGCTGGCGCACCACCCGGCCATACGCGCCGGGGTTGTCCAGCTCAATGGTGGCAAAAGCCAGATCGGCCCCAACGGCCTCGGCAAGAAAAGAACGAACCAGAGATTCCGAAAGCAGGGGCGCATCGCCGTTGACCACCAGCAAATGGGTGCAACCGGCTTCTGTCAGTGCGGGCAGAGCCTGAATAAGGGCATGGCCTGTGCCAAGCTGTTGTTCCTGCAACACAAAGCGGGCATCAGGAAAGGCGGCCTGCACCATTTCGGCGCGATGCCCGGCCACAATCCAGACGTCTTCCGCAAAAACAGGGCGCAGAGCCTCAATGACGCAGGCAAGCATTGGCTCGCCCAGCAGCGTTTGCAGCACCTTGGGCCTGTCCGAGTGCATGCGGGTTCCCTTGCCCGCTGCAAGAATCAAAGCCGCGTTCTTCGGCATGAATATCTCCTTCGTTCGCCACATATGGCGGGAAACTGTGCAGGCAGACCAATAGCCTCTTGCGGGCCAAACAGCAAGACCGCAGAGGTGGTCTGCGCTGTGCGACGCTGCTCGGGCGTTTACCCCGTGCCCACCTGCGATGGCAGGCCAATCACGCAAAGTCTGGCATAGGTGCTGCGCAGGCGCGCATTCAGCGCATCTGACGAGAGATCGGCCATACGGGGAAACATGCGTTTGAGCACCATTAGGGCCTTGGCGGCTGTGGGCGTCAGTTGCAAGCCAGACCATGAGGCGAGGCGCAAACACCGCCCCCCGTAATAATCCTGAACATAGCGCAGATTGCCCGTATCATTGCGCGGCACACTGTGGCTGAACAGCGGCGCGGCTGCGAGCACTGCCTTTGTAAAAAAATCCTGCATGACCCGTGAGCGCTCAGGATCAAGCTCGCAGAGATACCCGGCAGAAACAAGGCAGCCAGCGGCATGGGCCAGCCAGCCTGCACACTTGGCCTGCAAGGGAAACTCCGGCAGCTCGGCCAGCATACGGCCCACCTTTTCGTGCATAAGCGAGTCATGGTGATACATCCGGGCGCGATTTTCCGTCATACCGCCGCCGTGCTTGCGGTAAAACACCACCCCATCTGTATTTATGCCCACTTTGGCCCCCAGGCCGTAGCATCGCAACCAGTAATCCTGATCTTCGCAGGATCTGAGGCCCTGATCAAAGTAGCCGACACGGCGCACAATATCTGTCCGCACCATATAGCAATGCACGGGAGCAAGATTGGCATTGCATGCATGCACATCCCAGTGGCTGTTGACCAGCGACCACAACCCATCGACCTGTCTATTTGCGCCTTCTGAAAAATCCAGACAGCGACAAATGACAATATCAAGTTCAGGCTGCGCGGTAAAAACTTTCAGTTGGCTCGCCAGCAATTCCTTTGCATGAAGGTCATCCGCGTCAAGAAAGGCGATGAAATCACCGTGCGCCGCACGCAATCCAGCATTTCTCGCTGCGGAAAGCCCCTGATTTTCCTGATAAATATAGTGCACGTCCGGCCCAAACAAACGGGCAACCTCAGCGGTGTTGTCCGTCGAGCCATCATCCACCACAATCACCTCCACTTCCACCTGCGGACAACGCTGCTGCAGCACGCTGGAAACAGCGTGAGGAAGAAAACCGGCGTAATTATAGCTGGGGATTATTACTGAAACCAATGGAGGAGAAGTCATGCGATATCCTGTTATGCCGTAAGCACCATGCAGGAGTGCTGATAACGCGCACCAGGCAGATTCAAGGCGCGCCTTTCAGCACTCCCGCACGCCGATTTCAGTTCTTCCATATAAAGGTAAACACCTGCTCCACATCGGGGTGCAGGGTGTGGTGCACTGGGCAGCTTTGAGTGCAGCGCTCAATTACCGTCTTTTCCTTGGCGGAATATTCGCGGTCGGGCATTTTGAAGGTCACTTCAATCTTGCCGATGCGGCGCGGGTCGGCGCTCATGGTTTTGTTGATCTCCATCTCTGTGCCGGTCACGTCCACGCCATGCGTCTTTGCATAAATGCCGATAATGGTCATGGCGCAGGCCCCAAGGGCTGTGGCGCACAGGTCGGTAGGTGAAAAAGCCGCACCCAGCCCCTGATTGTCAGAAGGAGCGTCTGTGATGATCTTTGTGCCGCTCTGGTTGTGGACGCACTCCACGCGCAGATCCCCAAGATATTTTGCGCTGACGGTAGCCATGAAAACTCCTGCGGTTTTGCCGGTCAAACGGCAGTTACTGGTGATTAACCAAAAACATTATGCTCGCGCAACGTGTTGCAGGCAATAGCCAGCAGGGTCAACCCGCCCAGCAGCTCAGCCCATCCGTTGACCGCGCAGAGATTGGCCAGCGCCTTGCCCAGATACACGCCCACAGCGGTAATAACCGCGCAGACCAGACCGATCATCAGGGCCGGGCTCCAGACAGAAGTTCCCAGAATGGCAAAAGAAAGACCCACGGCCAGGGCATCGATGCTTGTGGCAACGCTCAGCACCAGCAGGTTACGCCCCGCGGTGGGATCCACCGAAGGACGCGGACAGGAGGAACTCGCCCGTAGCGCCGAAAACCCCGAAAGCACCATCTTGCCGCCTATCCAGGCCAGCAGGGCAAAGGCGATCCAGTGATCCCAAGCTTCCATATAAGAACGCACGGTAATGCCCAGATACCACCCCACCACCGGCATGGCGAACTGAAAAAAGCCGAATGCCGCAGAAAGCCGGAAGTAATGGCGCGCCTGCGGCACGCGCAGGGCGCAGCCAGAAGCCAGGGCAACGGCAAATGCATCCATGGAAAGGGCAACGGCCAGGAGCAGAACAGCAAAAAACGACATAAAAACCCCATGCTGCGGTGCGCAATGACCGCCCAGTGTGATTGCAGAGTGGCGTGAACTATAGGGCAAGGGCCGCCCAGGAGCAAGAGAGGTCTTTCGCTTGCGGCTGACACGGCCTCGGGATACAAGGCTGGGTATGCAAACTATTCCTTCTTGGCTTTTCTGCTGGCAATGGATTGCCGCTGTTCTGACCCTGGGCGCAAGCGCCGCTTCGGCCATGCCCATTATTATCGCTCTCACCCTGGCCACCGGCAGACGGGGCCAGGCCAGGCTCTGCGCCTATGGCGCGCGCACCCTCGCCCGCTGCGCCGCGGGGCTGGCTGTTCTTGGCCCGCTGCTGGCCGCTGGCAGTGTTCTTGCCCTGCTGGCAAGCATACGCAGCACGGAACACATGTTTGAAGGCGTATCATTGTGGATGCCCGCCATGCTGCCCTACACAACGGCGGTTGCCGCATGGCTGGCTGGCATAATCTGCCTGCTGCTGTATCTTGCCGCCGACCGCGCGGCCCCCGTGCCGCAAGCTGCGCAGGATTACTGGCAGCCAGGGCAGATCGGCCTGCGCGTTGGCCTTGCGCTGCTGGCGGCCCTCTGCTTTTTTGCCGCGCAGGTTCTGCCCAACTGGCCCTTTTCCGGCCTGCCGCAAGGGCTGAGTATGGAGGATGTGGCTCTGGCCGTGCTTCCCAAAACCCTGCACGACTACTTTACCGCATTGGCCCCAGCGGGCAGCGTTGCGCTGATCATCCTTTCCCTTGTGGCCCGCAACAGTGGAGCCGCATTCACGCTGGCGGACGAACAGCGCGCTGCCCGCTGGTGCGCGCTGTGGGCCATGGTGGGCTTTATCCCCCGCTGCATTGACCGCTGGGGGCTTGTGATCGGATTTTCCCTGCGTCAGGGCCCCTTGCCGCAAGGCTTGGCGGAACAGGCAATGGGCCTTGTGCCCATGACCCTCGCCATTGCCTGCTGGGTTGCCCTGTTTGTTCTGCGCGCGCCCCGCAAATTTTACTGGCTCAATATTCTTGGGCTTCTGCTGCTTGTGCTGGGCGCGAGCTTTCCGTTCCTTTTGGCGCTCGGGCGCTGATGCTTGCCCCGCACTCGGGCAGCGCGTATACCCAACTGCACATACGGATTCGATTTTTCCGCAACCCGGAGGTTCCCATGCGGACTTTGTTTTTTCTGTCCCTTCTCATGCTCTGCCTGACGGTCACAGCCCAGGCTGAACCGCGCTCGTTTACGCTTTTCAGTGCCGACCTGCCCCAGGGCTGGGACGGCGAGGAAAAAATGGGCTTCAAATCGGGCAACCCCGATGAATGCATGCTGATTCTGGGCCTTTCCAACGAAAAGAAAGACGACTACGCCGCACTCATCAGCATTTTTGTTCTGCCCAATACTCAGAATGACGACAGCGCCTCCCTTGCCAACAAGCTGGCCCCCCTTCAGGCCAACGCTTCCCAGCCCCGCCCCCAGGGGCCGTTCTGGACGTTCAACGGCGAACTGCGCAGCCAGGCCTTTCCCGCCCCCGGCGTGACCAAGGTCAACGCCACTGCGGACAAGGTCATTATTGCCATTGTTCAGGATCCTGATCAGCGGGGGGCCGAAGCTGTTTTTGCCAGCCTCAAGGGCCTCACCCCCGAAACGCGCAAGCTGCTCGGCCAGTAAGCAGTATCCGCACATAGTTGACACGGCTTTTGAACAAGAGGCCGTAATGTAAAACACCGGCTGTCCTTTGCAGGCAGCCGGTGTTTTACATTGTTCAGCTTCAGGCGGGCTTATTCGTGCCAGCCCAGAAACATCTTGTAGGCATCGTTGTTGGATTCTTCCACATGCGGATAGCCCATGGCTTCAACACGCTTGAGAAAATCCTCAAAGGCTTCCTTCTTCTCATCGGGCGCTTCAAATCCCACAAGCACGCGGCCAAAATCCGCGCCGTGATAACGGTACTGGAACAACGAAATGCTGAAATCCACGCGCATGGCGTCCATAAAGTCGAGCAGCGCGCCGGGACGTTCGGGGAAGGTAAAGCGCAACAAACGCTCGTGCAGAATCTGAGGCGCGTTGCCGCCCACCAGATGCCGCACATGCACCTTGGCCAGTTCGTTATCCGTGAGGTCAATGGCCTCAAAGCCCTTGCCGCGCAGTTCTTTCAGCACCTGGGCCACATCATCGCGCCCGTTGATCTTGATGCCCACCAGCACCCTGGCCTTTACCGGGTCGGAGTACCGGGTGCAGAGTTCCGTGATGTTGCGGCTGCCAAAAGAGGCGCACAACTGCCGGAAGCTGCCCACGGTTTCGGGGATGGTCACTGCCAGCAAGGCTTCGCGCTGGGCGCCTATTTCTGCACGGTCAACCACGTGGCTCAGGCGGTCAAAGTTCATGTTTGCGCCGCTCACAATGGCTACCAGGGTGGCATCATGCAGATCTCCCGCCTTGGCATAGGCCCGCAGGCCAGCCAGAGCGAGCGCGCCCGCAGGCTCGGCCACCACGCGGGTATCTTCAAAAATATCCTTGATAGCGCCGCAGATGGCGTCCGTCTCAACGGTGATGATGTCGTCAAGCAGGTCGCGGCAGAGAACAAACGTTTCTTCACCCACCAGCTTGACGGCCACGCCGTCGGCAAACAGACCAACATCGTGCAGTTCCACGCGCTGCCCGGCCATGACGGAACGCCGCATGGCGTCAGAATCCACAGGCTCCACGCCGATGACGCGGATTTCAGGCCGCAGGTTCTTGATATAGGCGGCAACGCCCGCCGCCATGCCGCCCCCGCCAATGGGGACAAACACGGCATGGATATCGCCTGGATGCTGGCGCAGAATTTCCATGGCAATGGTGCCCTGCCCTGCGATGACATCCGGGTCGTCAAAGGGGGGGATGTACACGCAGCCTGTTTCCTGAATGAGATCAAGCGTATGCTGCCATGCATCGCTGAAGGATTCGCCGGAAAGCACAACCTGACCACCCAGCCGCTTCACAGCCTCGACCTTGATGGCGGGCGTGGTCACGGGCATGACGATGGTAGCTTCGCACCCCAGCTTGCGCGCGCCAAGGGCAACCCCCTGAGCATGATTGCCAGCCGAGGCGGTAATAATGCCCCTGCGCAGTTCTTCCTTGGTAAGGTGCGCCATCTTGTTGTAGGCGCCTCTGATCTTGAAGGAAAAAACAGGCTGGAGGTCTTCGCGCTTGAGCAAAATATTATTGCCGGTGCGGCGCGAAAGACTGACCGCCTCGTCCAGGGGGGTTTCTACCGCCACGTCGTACACGCGGCTCAAAAGGATACGGTTCAGGTATTCGCTGTGCTTGTCCATGAAAATGTCCTTGCGGGGCTTCGCGCATGGCCGCCCTTGCGGTCGAAAAACGCATTTTTGTAAGGCCAATCTTTATATACCCGCAAGAAATGCTTCTCAAGTGCTTACTTTTTAAAATTCGCGCTGCTTTTACGAACTTACATTCTGTTTTTGACGCGTTTTTTCACGCGGCAGGGCACATCGGCCCAAGCTTGCCCCTCTGTTGCATATCTGTACAGCTACAGCACGTTGCGCTATGCTTGTCGAATGACCGAACTGACTTCCGAATTTTCCCAGTCTGAAACGCATGGCCTGACCGAATACACGCCGCACATTTCAGTGCGCGCCGCAGGCCGCCTGTGGCGGCTCAGCCGGGCCGCCGACCTTGAGCAGCTTTGGGACGCCATGACGGCCTCGCCCGATGATTTTGATGATGAGCGGCTGCCCTACTGGACGGAACTCTGGCCTTCAAGCGTTGCCCTGGCGGGCTGGCTTGCGCAGCAGCGGCAATGCATTGCCGGGCAGCACTGCCTGGATATAGGCTGCGGCCTGGGCCTCACCGCCATGGTGGGCCAGTGGCTCGGCGCAAAAATGACTGCCATGGATTATGAGGAAGCCGCCCTGCACTTTGCGGCCCGCAACGCTGATATCAACGAAGTGCCGCAGCCGTTGTGGACAGTCATGGACTGGCGGCGGCCCGCCGTGCGGGCGCAGAGCATGCACCGCATCTGGGGCGGCGATATCATGTATGAAAAACGTTTTGTGGCTCCGGTGCTGCGCTTCCTTGACCATGCCCTCGCCCCTGATGGCGCGGCATGGGTGGCGGAGCCGGGCCGCACAGTGTACGATGCTTTTCTGCACGCGCTGCAAAACGGCGGCTGGCAAGGTAGACGGGTGTATCACGAAACAGTGGATCCCCTTTACGCCCAGCCAGTGCCCGTTACCGTACACGTTTGGGAAATCAGCCGCCGGGCCTGAGTTCGGGGCGTTCTTCAACTACAGCAATCAGCCCTCACGGGCCATACGGGAAATACCATGGGAAACCTGGCGCGCTTCGGCGTTTCTTTGGATGAAGATCTGCTGGAACCTTTTGACCAGCTGTGCAAACGCAAAAGCTATCCCAACCGTTCTGAAGCCATACGCGACCTTATCCGCAAGGCGCTGGTGGAAGAACGCTGGAGCAACGACGCCTCTGGCGCGGGTACGCTCACCCTGGTGTATGACCACCACAAAAACGATCTGGCCCGTCGGCTCATGACTATCCAGCACGATGACCACGACCTTATTGTCACCACGCTTCACGTACACCTGGATCACTACAACTGCCTTGAGGTGCTGGTGCTCAAGGGCGAACCCAAGCGTTTGCGAGCCCTTGCCGACAAACTGATCTCCTGCCGCGGCGTCAAGCACGGCACTTTTACCGCTACTACTACAGGACAGGATCTGGCATAATGGAAGACGTACAGAGCCACGCCCCGCAGGTTGCCCTGAATATTGACCGCGTGGGTGTTCGCGAGCTGAAGCTGCCCCTGCTGGTGCGCGACCGCTGCCAGGGGACGCAACAGACCGTGGCTACCGTAGACCTTGGGGTGGACTTGCCTTCATCCTTCAAAGGTACCCACATGAGCCGCTTTGTTGAGGCTCTGGAGCAATGGAACGACGAGATCAGCTATCAGTCCGTGAGGCGGCTGCTGGTCAATATCAAGGAACGGCTTGGCGCGCAGCGGGCGTATGCCCGGTTCTGCTTTCCTTATTTTATTGTCAAAAAGGCCCCTGCCTCGGGCAGCCCGGCCACGGTTGCCTACGAATGCCGCCTGACAGGCGAGCTGGACGACAAAGGCCAGTCGTTTATTCTTGAAACCGAAGTCCCGGTCATGACTGTCTGCCCCTGCTCCAAGGCCATCAGCCGCGAGGGCGCGCACAGCCAGCGGGCCATGGTGCGTATGCGTTTGCGCATGCGGGCTTTTTCGTGGCTAGAGGATTTCATCGACATCGCCGAAGAATCGGGATCTTCCGCCGTCTACACCCTGCTCAAGCGCGAAGATGAAAAATTCGTCACCGAGAGTTCCTTTGCCCGCCCCACCTTTGTGGAAGACGTGGTGCGCAACGTGGCGCAAAAGCTTACGGCCCACGGGCAGGTGGAGTGGTTCAGCGTAGAGGTGGAGAGCATGGAATCCATCCACAACCACAATGCCTTTGCCCGCATTGAGCGCGATCTCTCTGTTCGCTGACATGCCTTGCTGACGCTGATTACACTGGCGCCTTGCGGCAGCATGCTCTGAGTAGGCGATAATACTCTGAAAACCTGCCTCGCCCCTTGATTGCAAAAAACCGCAATTACCCGCCAACCGGGCAAAAAAAAAGTTTTTGTATTCGGGTAATACTTGTGCTAGTTAAGCCGTAAGGTGTGAATGATGAGTAGCAGTAGCCTACAGATCGGCGCATCAGCCTTGAATGCCTTTTCGTGGGGCACGGCTGTTACAGCGCATAATGTAGCCAACGTCAGTACGGCTGGTTTTGAGCCGCGCCGTGCCGTCTACTCCAGCAACGCCAACGATCAGGGCGTCAGTTTTGAAGCCGCGATGAAAGACGCGGGATCAAAAGTCGGACCCAGCTCGAACTGGAACGCCGCCAACGCCGTTCTTGATGTCACTTCCGGTATTCCCCTGGAAGCATCCGCACCCAGCGGTACGGATCTTGCGCGGGAATTCACTCAGATGATCTCCACCCAGCACGCCTATGAGGCAAACGCGCAAGTAGTGCGCACCAGTGATTCCATGCTGGGTACGCTTTTAGACATCAAGGCTTGACCAACTACAGACAAACGGGGTTATTCCCGTTTTTTTTGCGTGACCCGCCGTTGCCTTGTGCTGCGGCGCAACCCACACGGAGTGCCGATGGGTAGATGCCTGAAACTGTGTGCGCTGACTCTGGCTTGCGCCATGACCTTTGGCTGCGCAGTAAAAAACAACCAGCGTGATGACTACAGCACACAAGCGGAACAGCGTTTTCGCCGTTCGTATGAAGCTGCTTTTGACAACAACGAGCAGCAGGGCAGTCAGCAGCTTTTGCGCAAGGCACGGTCTGCCATCGGCACCCCATATGTTCCCGGCGGCATGTCGCCGGGCGGGTTTGACTGCTCGGGATTTGTCTGCTGGGCATACAAAAGCGTTGGCGTGAGCCTGCCGCGCACCGCTCGTGAACAATCAGTTGTGGGTAAGCGCATCAATAATGTGGAAGATATGCAGGTTGGCGATATTGTCGCCTTCCGCCACCCCCGCCGGGGCTATCACACCGGCATCTATGTGGGCGACGGCAAGTTCATCCACAGCCCCCACCGCCGCACCACCGTGCGCGTCAATTCTCTGGACGACCCCTATTTCAAAGGCACATTCCTCGGCGCCCGGCGCGTCAAGATGGACGGCACCGAAAATCTCGTGGCCGAAGCCCAGACCCGCCTGAACGACTACGCGGAAGAAAAGGCCGTGCGCGATATTTATCGCAGCCACAAGCCTTCCTCCCGCTCCAGCGTTGCCAGCAACGACGACCACAGAAAGGGCAGCAAGGATCGCGGCAAGGAAAAAGACAAAGACCGCTCCAGAGACAAAAATCCGTCCAAATCACGCGACCAGTTTGTGGAAGTGGCCAGTCTGGACAAGAAGCACTCCACCCGCAAAATCGAGGTGGAAAAAGCTGACAAGTCGTCCTCCAGGTCTTCAAGCAAGGCATCAGTAAAGGAAGACAAGTCAGACAAAAAGAGCAGCGCCTCTTCGTCCAAATCCGGTTCTTCAAAGGCTGAAGCTGAAAAGTTCGAGCGCAAGAGCGAGGCCCGCAAATCTGACGCCCCCAAGGCTGAAGCGCGCAAGACTGAAAGCCATAAGCCGGAAGCCGCCAAGAGCGACAGCAAGTCTGGCTCTTCCAAGTCCAGCGCCTCCAAGGGCGAATCTACCAAGCACGAATCTGCCAAGTCTGAATCCGGCAAAAAGGACAAGAGTGACGGCAAGGTGGCTTCTTCCAAGTCTGACGATGGCAAAAGCAAAAAAACTCCCGCCAAAAACCGGGATAAGAATTCATAGGACATAGTCGATGCTTCCCAATATTTCTCCTGCAGAGACACTGAAAATGCTGCAGGATAACAAGGCTCGCCTTGTTGACGTGCGCGAGGCGGACGAACTCGCCGCCTTGCGCGTTCCCGGTGCCGAAGCGGCCCCCCTTTCGGTTATTTCGTGGATGGATCTGCGCCCCGCCACCGCTGAACTCCCCATCATATTTACCTGCAATTCCGGCAACCGCACCACCAAGAACAGCGACCTGCTGCAAAAGCTTGCGGCAGGCCCCGCATGGCAGATGGAAGGCGGCGTCAGCGCCTGGGCCAAACAGGGGCTTCCGGTGGAAACCTCCAAACAGACGCTGCCCATTTTTCGCCAGATTCAGATTGGCGCTGGCGGCCTGGTGCTGGCTGGAGTGCTCGGCTCCCTGGCGTGGCCCTCAATACTGTGGCTTTCGGCCTTTGTGGGCGCGGGGCTTGTGTTTGCAGGCGTGACAGGCTTTTGCGGTCTGGGCATACTGCTTTCGGCTATGCCCTGGAACAAAAAATAGTTTTATGCACGCCGCGCCTGTTATTCGCGGCAGGCTGGCTCCCAGCCCTACCGGCTATATCCACCTTGGCAACGCCTGGGCCTTTTTGCTTGCATGGCTAGCCGCCCGGGCCAGCTCTGGCGAGGTGGTACTGCGCATTGAAGATATTGATCCGCAGCGCTCACGCCCCGAATACACCGCAGCCCTCATTGAAGACCTGACCTGGCTTGGCCTGGATTGGGATTATGGCCCGGACAAGCCGGAACCGGCTGGCGGATGCATAGGGCCGTTTGAGCAAAGCCGCAGGGGCCAGTATTATACGGCGGCCATTGCGCAGCTTGAAAGCGCTGGGCTGACGTATCCGTGCTTTTGCACGCGCAAGGAATTGCGCAGCATGGCAGGTGCGCCGCATGTTGATGATGCTGGAGCGCCCTACCCTGGCACATGCCGCAGCCTGAATCAGGCGCAGCGGCAAGCCCTGCTGGAGTCAGGCCGCCGCCCCTGCCTGCGTTTGCGCTGCCCGGACGGGCCAGTCAATTTCACCGATACGGTATTTGGGCCGCAATCGTACACGCTGGCAGACTGCGGGGGCGACTTTGCCTTGCGCCGCTCTGACGGCGTTGTGGCCTATCAGCTTGCCGTGGCCGTGGACGATGCGCTCATGGGCATAAATCAGGTGGTGCGCGGGCGCGACATCCTCATTTCAACGCCGAGGCAGATTGCTCTTCTCAAGCTCCTGGGCTATGGTGCTCCCGCTTATGCGCATGTGCCGCTGCTTCTGGATGACGAGGGGGAACGCCTTGCCAAAAGGCACCAGAGCCTCGCGCTGCGCAACCTGCGGCAAATGGGCGCAGACCCGCGCAGAATAACCGGATTGCTCGGCGCGCTTGCCGGGTGCAATCCCGGCGGCAATGCCGCCAGCCCTGCGGAGCTGATGCCATATTTTTCGCTTTCGCGCCTTGATGGCGATGATATCCGCCTTGGGCGCGAGATGCTACGCGCGCTTGTGGCCTGACGGCCATTTGAATACAAACACCGCTCATGTAATGACAGAGGATGTTTATGACCATGCAGAACCTGGATCAGACCTTTTTGGACAAGATTTTTCCCGCTGGCCGTGCAGATGAATTTTTTGACGCGCTCTTTGGCGGCGCGGAAGAAGGCGCTTACGACATCGGCCTGGTTTGCCGCAGCGTTGAGCCGCAAAAGGCCAAGCTGGCTTTTGAACTGCGCCAGCGCCCCGGCAAGTGCCTTGCCTGCAACCTGACCTATGGACTGCCCCAGGTTTTTCAGCGGCACCCCATCCTGAATGTGGCTGGCGTTGCGCGCGATGTTGCCTCCCACCTCGGCTGGCCTGCGGAATCCACCAAGTGGAAGCTGGGGCACACGGAAGAAGTGAACCGCGAGCTGCACGTCATCCCCCTCGTGGTGGAATGCGCGTAAGCCGAGCAGACCTATCCGCTTGACAACGGCCCTGTTTTTTGGCACTTCATGTCGGTTGCCAGCTTAGCTCAGTTGGTAGAGCAGCTGATTCGTAATCAGCAGGTCAAGAGTTCAAGTCTCTTAGCTGGCTCCACAGAATTTAGCCCTCACGGTGAAAACCGCGAGGGCTTTTTTTGTTGGGGTAACGCCACCATGTTAAAAACAGCCCTACATCAAATGCCAGGACGCATTCTCTTGCTGGGGACTTCTCCTGAGCTCGGCCCTGCCCAAGCGCTAATACTGGTTGAGGGGGCAGGATGACTAAGATAAACTCTCTGACGTGCTGAAGTGCATCGCAAATGCCTCCGATGAACCGGGTTTACCGCTGCCGAATATCTGCTGTTTGACGAACATCGCCTGCGTAAGGTGTTTGCTGGAATCAAGCTATTTCCAGAGTGACAAGTCGAAAATTACGAAGGAAGAATAGATTATGCCAAGAATAAATATTGGGGCCAAACCATATGTTATGCCAATGCCAGTGCTAATACTTTCATCGTATGATGAAAATAAGAAGCCTTGTGCCATGCTAGCGGTTTGGGGTGGTATCAGTAATGAGACAGAGATTTCCATAACAGTTGCATCACAGCGCCATACATTAAAGGGAATTCTTACCAGAGGCTCTTTTGTTGTCAGCATGGCGGATGTAGAAAATAAAATAGCCTGTGATTATCTTGGGATAGCAACAGGGAATAAGGTCGAAGATAAATTTGATAAATCTGGATTCCACACGACAAAATCTGAATTCGTTGATGCCCCTATCATTAATGAACTGCCATTTTCCGTTGAATGCAGACTAAAAAATTATGATGAAAAAAATTGGAGGCTTGTTGGAGAGATTGTAAACATTAGCCTTGATGAACGAATTCTTGGAGAAGGTGGAAAAGTATCATTTGAAAAATTCCATCCCCTTGCTTTTGATTGGATGAATAAAATATATCTTTCAATTGGAGATAAAGTTGGTGATGCATACCGTGATGGTCTTGCATTGAAGTAAGCAATTTCATTTTTTCGTAACGGGCTAAAATAGCCTGGCAATAACAAGGCTGTTTTTACAAATAGGCAGCCATTGCATTCGCAATAAACCTAATCAATACTGCTCCTCATGCGCTGAGGTGGCTTTCATTTCCGGGCATAGATAATTTGCCCCCCCAAAAAACATGATCGGCTTTCCCCGCCAAGGAGAAAGCCGATCATTTGTATCATCCTGATTTCTGCCTGCCATGCAGGTTTGATCAGGAGGCAAGTTATGTTCATTAATGGGGCCGCTCGGTGCTAGTCGCAAACGCCTTCATGTTCGGGGCCTTCGGGAACAGTGCAGGCTTGCTGCTTTTTTCCGGTTCCGTTGCACTCAAAACACTTCATGCCAGCATCGTCTTTTCCGTTGCCCTGACAAGCCGGGCAGGTGGTGTAGTCATCAACTCTCGTATTCTGGGCCATAATGAGTCCCCCTTTCTGGAGTTATGCTATACATTACTACTAGCACCCCAGTGTCAAGTGCACAAGCGACAGTTCCAGCCCGGATACCCGCAACGGCAGCATGCCGCGCCAGCTTTGGCGCGCTCGTCAGCGAGCGTGCAGATGCCCGGCCCAGCCACCGCCAGATCCCGCATTCTTCCTATCCGCCCTACCTCGCTGCCTTTCTGCCCTCCAGTCTCCACCCGCAGCCCAGCACTTTTGCTACCGCACAATGTTCACGCTTTTATTGAAACAGATACCAGCATGACAACCAGCTTGCGGGCATATAATAAAATGTACGCATTTGAACATACAAACACTCTTACACATAAAAACAATGCAAGATATAAAACCTTACCTTGAAAAGGCCGAACAGTATCACGGTCACATTTGCAGCGGGCAGATTCTGGGCATCCGCATGACATTGATGGCGCTGAAAGCACTTGGCATGTCGCCGCATGACGATATGCGCGATCTGGTTATCTTTCTGGAGACTGACCGCTGCGTTGCGGATGCTTCCTACGTGGTTACTGGCGTGACCGTGGGGCGCAGACGGGTCAAGATGTACAGCTACGGCAAAACAGCCATGTCGTTTCTGGATTTGAAAAGCGGCAAGGCCGTGCGGGTCAGCGTCATCACCTCTGACAGGCCGCCCCACAATGCGGATAAAGCCGCCCAGCTCGCCTTTTGGGAAGGCTACGCCGACAGCGACATTTTTTCCTGCCAGCCTGTGAACATCACCATGCCGGAGGGCGAACTGCCCGGCCCGCCAGCGCGCATTGCAACCTGCTGCGTCTGCGGCGAGGACGTGCTGGATTGCAAGGAAGTTATGCAGGATGGCAAAACATACTGCCGGGCATGCCTCAACGGCGCATACTACAGCCCCATTGGAGGCAGCCATGCATAACCGCTGGCATTTGTATGACGAACTGGTTGATTCCGTTCCGTCGAAGGAGCTGGTTAAATCCTTTGTTTACGGCGATCACTGGCTGATGGTGGAATCAGACGCCGGGGGCGTGGGCATGGCCCAGCATTTCCCGACCATGCCGGGCGTGCAGGATCCCTCGCTCTCCCCATATGAAATTGTCGGCCAGCCCTTGCGCAAGGTGGCCAACCGCCTAAAATCGTGGGATTTCAATCAGGCCTCCATCGGCCTTGCGGCCCTTAATGCCGCCAACAACACTCTGGCCCTGCGGCCCGAAAGCCCCATCCAGCCCGGTATAAACCGCATGCCCGGAGATGCCTTCAAATTTTTTCTTGCAGAGGCTACAGGTAAAAAAGTTGCGGTGATCGGGCATTTTCCCGGTTTGCGCATGCTGCGCCAGCACTGCGACATGTGCATTCTTGAGCGCAATCCACAGCCCGGCGACCTGCCCGACGCAGCAGCGGAATACGTTCTGCCGGAGCAGGATATTGTTTTTGTCACGGGCACAACATTCATCAATAAAACCATCACCCGCCTGCTGGAACTGACCCGGAAGGCCAAGGTTTTCATGGTCGGGCCAAGCACCCCCATGCATCCCCTGCTGTTCCGGCACGGTTTTGCCTCGCTTTCCGGCCTGGTGGTGGAAAATGCCGCAGGCATGGCCCGCGCCCTTAAAGACAACAACTGCGAGGCCATTTTTGCCAGCGGGGGCCTCAAGGTAAATCTGCTGCCCGGCGGTGCCCAGTGAATATTGAATATTTTGAGAAGCTTTGGGTCGATTATCAGCCAGACCGCAAGGATGCGCAGGAGTTCTGGAACAAGCGCGCGCCCTCGTTCAACAAGCGCATTCGCCGCAAAACTGCGGACGAACACCGCCAGCGCCTGATGGAACACCTTGCGCGCAAGGCTGCCCTTGACCACAACAGCGCGGTGCTGGATATCGGCTGCGGCCCCGGCGCGCAAAGCCTTGAAATGGCCCCGCTGGTGGGCCGGGTGGAAGGCTTTGACCTTGCGCCCAACATGATTGATCTGGCAAAGGCCAATGCCGTTGAAGACAACTGCCCCAACGCCAGTTTTCGGGTTCTGGACTGGCAGGCGGCAGACATCGACAGCATGGGCTGGCGCAGACAATTCGATCTGGTTCTGGCATCGCGCACGCCAGCCATCAACAACCGCGCAACGCTGGAAAAGATGATTGCCGCCTCCAGCCGCGCCTGCTGCATGATCACGCATGTGGAAATGCGCCATTCTGTCAGGGATCAGCTCAAGAGCCTGCTCGACTGGGACGAACAGAAGGCCCGCATTGCCCGCAGTTTCTTCTGCGCTTTCAACATGCTGTTTCTGATGGGTTTTTATCCTGAGGTAGAATACTTTGACCGGGCGTGGGAAAGCGAAACGACCTTTGAGGATGCGGAACTGATGCACCTCAATTATTTCACCAGCATGATGACAATTTCTGACAGCCTGAAAGCCGAAATGCGCAAGAAACTGGCAAGCCTCTGCCGCGACGGGATTATTCAGGAAAGGGTGGAGTCAAAGCTGGCCGTCATGTTCTGGAAAATATAACCCTCCCGGCCCCACAGGCTGGGCTTTCTGCTATTTGAGGCTGAACTGAATGGGAACAACCACGCGGGCGGCCTGCGGCGGCGGCGCAAAGGGCGATGCCCGGTGCACGGCTTCCAGCGCTGATTCGTCCAGCGAATCAAAACCGCTGCTGGTGCGCAACTCCACATTTTGCGCGGATCCATCCCTGGTGATGGTAAAAGCCACATACACAAGCCCCTGAATGCCCATGCGCTTTGCTTGCGGGCTGTATTCCAGATATTTGCGGATGCGTTTTTTGATATATTCGTAATTGCCCTTAAGGTAGCCCCCGGCATCACCCTGCCCTTCACTTGCGGCCCCGTTGCCCTGACCGCTGCTGCCGCTGCCGCGCCCTTGCCCTGATCCCTCTGCCAAAGACATGCCCTGCCCTTGCAGTTTGCTCTGGTTTGCGCCGCTGCCAGCGCCTGAGTCTACGCCAGCATTTGCGCCAGAACTTGCGCCAGCAGTCGTGGTGCCCGGTTTCAGGTCGGCGACTTTGGCTGTCGTATTGTTGTCTGCCTGCTCCCGGTGCTGAACATTCTGTTCCTTGCGGGGCGTGGCTTTTGTAATTTTTTCAACCTTGGCGGGGTGCGGTTTTTCCTTGGGTGACGCATCGGCTGTTTTTTTTGCCGACGCTTTTTCGGCAATCCGGGGTATGGCAAGGGGAGATTGGGAATCCGCCACGGTGGGTTCGACAGATTTTTCCTGCTGTTGGGGTGTTGGACTTGTTTCTTTTTGAGCGGCTGCCGCCTCTGCGGCAGGTGCCGCCGCATCCGCCTGCGGCTCTGCATTCTGTTCCGTCTGGGCGCTGCCGCCGCCAGCTCCAGCTGGTTCTCCGGCGGTGCCTGAACCGGGCTTGCCGTAAGTCAGGGTAATCACCACCCCGTCAAAATCGCCATTGCCCGTGGGCGGCAACAGGCTGCCCAAAAACCATATCATCCCCAGCACGGCAAGATGCGCCGCAAATGAGGCCGCAAAAAACCACGGGCCTCTGGTATGCGGCTTTGCGGGCGGCTCCTCAAGATAGGGAGCGGCAAAAATCTGCCTGTCGGCTGCGGATTCCATACTCATGGCGCATCCGGTTCTGTAAGGTGCATCCAGCGCTGGGCCCTGGGGGGCAGGTTGTACAGTTCCTTGATCTGCGGCACGGTAACAGTGGTGGAAACCGGGCCGTCCGCAACCACATGCCCCGCCTTGAGCAGTATGGCCCGCCCGCCCAGATACACCGCCTGTTCTGGATGGTGGGTGGTCAGCATGATCGCCGGCCCGGAGCCGGAAAGTTCGCCAATCAGCTCCAGCAAATGAAACTGGTTGCCGTAATCCAGCCCGGTAACTGGCTCATCCATGACCAAAGCAGAACACTCCTGACACAAGGCCCGCGCAATAAGTACAAGCTGCCGTTGCCCGCCGGATAGCTCCAGATAGGATTTGCGCGCGTAGCTTGCCATGCGCACCTGCTCCAGAGCGGTCATGGCCCTGTCCACATCCTCGGCAGAAAATCTGAGCCAGGGGCTGCGGGCTGTGCGCCCCATAAGCACCACATCAAGAACCTGATAGGCAAAAACGCCCGTATGCATCTGGGGCACATAGGCCAGCGTGCGCGCAAGATCCCGCCGCGAAGTTTCTTCCTGCGGGCGTCCTTCCAGAAAAACACTGCGGCGCGGCACGGGCAAAAATCCCAGAATGGCCCGGAGCAGCGTTGTTTTGCCGCAACCGTTGGGGCCAAGCACGTTCACCACTTCTCCCCGGCCCACGCGCAGAGAGACCTGCTGCAGCACGGGCGGGGCATCAAAATAGCCAAGGGTGAGGTCACGCACTTCAATCATAGCGTCTCTTCCAGTCGTACCACAGGCTAAAGGCAAACAGCGGCAGCAGGATGATCGAGGTGGCGATGCCCAGCGGCAGTTCCACTGTCCAGATCGTGCGGATGAACGAATCCGTCAGCAGAATAAAGAGCGCGCCGCCCAGGGCTGAATTCAGCAGGCCAAGGCGATTGTCCGGCCCGCAGATAAAACGCATCACGTGCGGAATAACAAGGCCAACCCAGTTGATGACGCCCGCCATGACAACTGTCAGCGAACACGCCAGCGTTGCCGCCGCAATCAGTTGCATCTTCATGCGCATGCTGTTCACGCCCAGAGCCATAGCTTCATCATCGCCCATGGAAAGCGCGTTCACGACTTTGCCGTTAAGGCAGATGAAGGCCAGCGCGCAGAGCATGAGCGGGGCCCCCCATGCAAGGTGGCGCGGCTCAGTGCGCGAAAGCGTGCCCATGAGCCAGAAAACAATTTCGGGCAACTGTCTGTTGGGGTCTGCCACGTACTGCACAAGCGAGGTCAGGGCCACAAAAAAGGAGCTGCTCACCATGCCGCCAATGAGCAGGGCAAGAAATCGCGCCTTTGGGTAGAGCATGGAAAAAAACAGGGCAAGGCCCACGCCCAGCGCGCCGCCAATAAAGGCCAGCACCTGTGTGGCCGCCATGGATGAAAAGGCCAGAATGCCCACGGCCCCGCCAAAAGCCGCCCCGTGCTGCACCCCCAGAATACCGGGCGACACAAGCGGATTCTGAAACATGGCCTGGTACACGCTGCCAGATACCGCAAGGCTTGCACCCACCAGCAGAGCAGTGACAATGCGCGGCAGCCGCAGATTAAAAAACAGGAACAGCACCTGCTTTTGATCGGGGTTGAGCGTGTTTCCAGACCATGCATCGGCAAGCGCGCGGCAGAGCGCGCCCATGTCCAAAGGGTAGCGGCCCATGTGCAGCGAGAGCAGCACTGCGGCGACCAGCATCACCCCCAGCCAGAGCAAAATTTTTTCAGAACGTGCCATAAGGTTCAAAAAGCTCGTTTATCTGCGCATCGCTCAGATCTAGGTTAAAAAACAGTTTCATGAACCGGCGGCTTTCGGCCTTGATGTCCACTGCGTACAGATCTGGGTGCAGCAGATTTGCCAGCCATTGCACGCCCATAAGCCGCATATAGGTTGCGGGGCGCTCTATCCAGCTGAAGGGGCCGCGCGGGATAAAATACACCCTGCCCGCCTGCACCGCAGGCAAGGCCGACCATTGGGGGTCTGTACGTATGCGGCGCATAAGATTGGGGTGGAATACCAGCACCACATCCGGATTATAGGCCATGACCTGTTCAAACGTGACCTTGAGCTGGGCGTTTTCCGTGCCGGGCGGGCACATGTGCACACTGTCCGCGCCTGCGGCTTCAAGCACCTCGGAACGCTCGGAATCCTTACAGACCGAGGCAAGCCCGTTGGCTTCCAGCGCCACATACACGCGCGCGCGCCGTTCTGACGGCAGGTCTTTCATGGCCGCAGCCACCCGGTTCAGCGTTGCATCAGCATATGCGGCAAGGCTTTGCCCGCGCTGTTCGCGATTATACAGCCGCCCCATTGTCAGAAAGCAGGCCGCCATATCCTTCATGCTGCCGCCTTGGGCGGTGGATACCTGCATGCCGAGGCTGGTCAGGGTCTGCTCTATGGGCAAATGGTCGTGCATGCTCATGGAGAGGTAAAAGGCCTTTTTGATGCCGCTTGCCAGCAGCATTTCCCTGTCAGGAATAAACCCCTGCCCATACCAGCCGCCCAGGATGGGCAGGTCGTGATACTGTGGCGGAATAAATTTTTTTTCATAATCCCGCAGAGGGGTGTTCCATGCTGCAAGCAGCTCCGGCGCAAAGGCGTAAAGCGTGAAGGCCGAGGGCGGCGTGGGGCAATAAACGCTTCTGGCATCGCCGCTGACGGCAGGCGGCGTGGCCTCTGCCGCGCCTGCGCCAGTGCAAGGCAAAAAAGCTGCAAACATAAGCACTGCCCAAAACAGAAATGTACGGCGAATCTGCATGATATTGCCCCAGGTGGAGCCGCCTGCGGGCGACCCCACCTATTAGGATTAACGTATTAGAATGTTGCGGTAACGCCCATAAAGAAGCTGCGGCCAGGCTCCGGATAATAGGCGCTGTATGCATATTCCTGATCAAACATGTTCTTCACGCCAGCTTCCACGGAAAAGTTCTTGTTGATATCGTAAACGGCCTTGAGGTCCACGGTGGTGAAGCCGGGGGCCTTGCGGTAATACGTATCGTAAGGAGCACTGTTCCAGTAGAAGCCGCTGCTCATGTTGACCTGCGGAATGATTGAGAAGCCTTCCACAGGCGTGATGACGCTGTACAGGGTGCTTGTAAGCTCGGGCAACTGGGTAAGCTTGTCGTCGTTGGTGCAGTTGTTCCAGTGCATGTAGTTGAACACCGCTCCCACGCTCACATACTGGTTGAACACAGCTTCCGCGCCCAGTTCGTAACCGTAGAAGGTGGCCCGGTTCAGGTTTGAGAACGACATGTTGCCAGAAGTACCCTGCGAGGTGATCAGGTCTGTCACATCGCTGTAGTACACGCTGCTGTTGAGCTTGAGCCAGTCGCCAAAAATACCCTTGTAGCCCAGTTCATAATGATAGGCCTGCTCGGGGTTAAGATCGGGATTGGCAGGAGTGCCGCTCGTGCGCATGTAGCGCTCGCGCATGGTGGCAAAGCGCGATTTTTTGGCAAAGGTGGCGAACACCTCATGGTGTTCCGTCAGGTCATAGAAGGCCCCAACCTGATAGTTGAACAGGGTCTTGGGGTCGCTCAGCCCGTCCTTGTAGGAATACATGTCGCCCGTGGTATGGTCGCGGCTCTCAAGGGTTTGCGGAACCATGGTGCTGAGGCTGCTGCCGAAAACCAGAGTGAGCTTGTCCACTGGTTTGAGGGTGTATTCCGCGCCCAGATCCGTGTAGGTTTCCGTAATGTGCTCATCCAGCTGCGAACCCACATCAGCGGCCTTTTTCTTGAGCTTCGGTTTCAGGCCAGTGTCGTCAAACACGCTGTAGTCATTGTATTCTTTGTGCGAAAGAAGGCGATAACCAGCGGAAAGGGCGATCTTGTTGGCGGGGTTGAAAGTATAGTCAAACGTCAACTGGCCGCCGGTGGTAAACTGGTCATACGTCTTGTCCGCAGAATCCCGCCTGGTCATGGACACGTCGGTGTAGCTTTTTGAAGTGTCCTGATGCCAGTCGTAATAGGCAACAGCCTTCAGGTGCGCCTTGCTGCTGAGATTGAAATTGCCATTGGCGTACACACGGCTGGTTTCATACTCCGGCCATTCCCAAAAGCGCTTGTAAGGATAGGTGGTTGAGTCGCCCGTACGGGTCTGGGCGGCATCAAAGGGCTGTCCCTTCTGAAAGTGCTGCCGCGTATAGCCCACCATGACATCCACATCGTCGTTTGGCGTCCAGCCGCCAATGATGTTGCCAGAGAGGGTCTGATTGTCCGAGTTGCGCGCGCGGCTGCCCGGCTGATAGGGCGCGGAGTCAAAACTGGCCGGATAGGTGAAGAAGTTCTGGTTATTGAATATGAACGTTCCCTTGAGGTAGTAGAGATCCTGCTTGGTTCCCACGCTTGCCGCAGCCATTTGACCCTGATTCTGCACGTTGCGGTCAAAAAAATTCATGTACTTGGCGGTGGCTTCAAACTCTTTTTTGGGTTTTGCCGTACGCAGGTTCACCGCACCCGCAAGGTTGTTGTTGCTGATCAATAAAGGCGAGCTGTAGCCCTTGGAGACTTCGATGGATTCAAGGCCATAGGTCAGGATGTTGTTGGCATCCCATTCGTTGCGATAAGCGGTTGCAACGGGGATGTCGTCAATGTACAGGCCTACCTGATAGCGGTTGGAGCCACGAATGCTGATGGTTCCCTCATTGCGGCCTGCGGAAGTTTGCAGGTTCACGCCTTCCACGCCGCGCAGGGCTTCCCAGAGGTTTCTGGCGGTTTTCCGCTCTATGTCCACCTGGGTGATGTGGTCGATGGTGTCCTTGGAAGCTGCCATTTCCAGGGGAGAAAGTTGAACTTCGCCATTACCTTCATTACCGGCGGATGCAGCACATGGGCTGCCTATGATCCCCAATAAAGCCATTACCGCCGCATGCCTGTGCCACTGTTTCATTGTGCCTCCAGATTTGAATCGTCTTCCCTGCCCTCTTCCTGCCAATTATTTAAAACCGCTTCTGATAATTAATATTTTATTGTGTAAACAACCGATTGAAGGGGGGCAACGGTGGCACGATATATTGGGAACCGTGATTATTGGTGAAGCTTTGGGAAGCGATCTCTTTAAATTTCAGATGGCAAGAGGTAATTCACTGAACTTGCTGCTAAAAAAACAGAAAAGCGCACGGCTCCTCAGTCTTCCGCAACGGACGCAGGTTTCAATAAATTCTGGATGAGGAAAAGATGAAAAAATGTTCTGGCAACCGCGCAAAATTGGGATTGATGCTGCGGTGTTTCTGCACTGGGGGATAGCGCAATCGCACGCGCGCATATGGTAGAGAGGAAGAAAGATAATTATAATATTGCAAATCGATAGGCTAATTAATATACATAGCTTCATTTATTTGATTACAACAAATCTTTGACGGCCTCTCTGCCAAGGGCTATGTTTTACCAATGAATAAAGACAACCTTCCCGTAATTCGGCCCTGTATAAAATGCGGCAAATTCCCCAAGCTTCAAACATCCAGACCTGAAGGCAGAACCCACGACATCTTTCGCCTCTATTGCGACTGCGGAAACTGCCCCTTACAATGGTCAGTCAGCGAATCTGCCGCCATCCGGCTCTGGAATTCCTACGTGGCATCCTGAGCATGCCTGCTTTGCCAGCCCGCCTTTTCTTATTACCATACCCTGCTGCATGCGGCGCTGGTTCGCCTTACCCTGCGGCACATCACCCGCCAGCCCATGGACACCCTGACCGGAAGACCAATGCTGGCGCCCCTGTGCGCAGAAAAATAAACCTGTCACCCGCAAGCAGGAGTAGTTATGAACACCCCTGATAATGGTTTGCAGCGTGTACTGGCAGCCCCTCAAGATGACCTGGAAACTGTCTGGAAACGCTTGCTGAACGCCATCGAGAGTGCGAAAATCCCTGTTTTTTCCATAGTGGATCACAAACAGAATGCCGTTGAGGCAGGCCTTGATATGACTGGCGCGCGCGTGATCACCTTTGGCAATCCGGCAGTGGGCACAGCCCTCATGCTTGAAGCCCCGGACGCGGCCCTTGATCTGCCCCTGCGCATCTTGGCGGTGGAAACGCCGCAAGGGGTTTGCCTGCTCTGGAATGATCCCGCATGGATTGCGAGCCGCCACGGGATTGTTAAAAACGCCGACGTTGCGCAAAAAATGCAGAAATTGATGGAACGGCTTGCCCGTGAGGCGGCTCAACATCAGGCTGGGGCTGGCGGACAGTAGAAAATTGTTTTGGCGGGCAAGCCATAAAAAAGGCGGGCCGGAAATATCCCGGCTCGCCTCACAAATATTTGCGCTAAAGAAAGGCGCTATTTTGTGCTGACAGACAATTCCTGCCCAGTAACCCCGCAGTAGACAAGAAAGAGCTCCACGCCCTCATCGCCCGTATATCCATAGTGCGGCTTATTGACCATTTCCGCCAGAAAGTCCCCCTGCTTCAACTGCCGCTCCAGACCGTCCGCCTCGCTTTTTACTGTCAGCGCGCCCGCATGCACATAGGCAATGTTCGGCATGGGATGGGTGTGGCTGCCAAGACGCGAATTGGGAGGAATCACAATTTTTACAATCTTGATGTCCGCATCCCCGGCTGGGTATGCGCCATAGGGCGTTCCATCCCATGAGCGATCGGCTTCAAACAGCACCGTTTTGGTCACGCTAGTGGATGGGGCCACTGCGGCAACAGCCTGACCCAGCTCAAACAGCACCGCGCCTCTGCCGCCCGCCCAAAAACCGGCAGCAAAAATGACAATGCCTGCGGTTATTGCAAGGGCGTAACTTTTTTTGAACATAGACATCTCCTGCACGGCACCGCTTCGTAAAAATTTGGGGAACATCTCCGCGAATTAGAATGCCCGCGCGCCACTATGCCAGATCAGCCTGCGTTTTGCCCCGCCGCAGCCAGCGCAAAATGGTTGCAAACATCTGATCCGGTTCCACTGGCTTGGCAATAAAGTCGTCCATTCCCGCTGCAAAGCAGCGGTCGCGATCTTCATTAAATGCATTGGCCGTCATGGCAATGATTGGCAGGTGCTGAGCGGACGGCATCTTTCTCAGCTCGCGGGTTGCCTCCAGACCGTCCATATTGGGCATCTGCATATCCATCAGCACCAGGGCATAGTGGTCTGGGTCGGTCTGGCGCACCATGGCAAGGGCTTCCAGCCCGTCACGCGCGACCTCTACTTCAAGCAGGGCCTCTGCCAGTGTTTCTGTTGCAACAATCATGTTTATTTCATTATCTTCCACAAGCAAAACACGGCTGCCTGCAAAATTTACAGAAATTTCCTGACAGGCATTCTTGACCTGTTCCCTGGCCTTAACAAGGCTGGCGTCTTCAACCTTGTCAAAAACTGCCGTAAACCAGAAAGTGCTGCCCTGTCCCAATGTGCTGTGGGCCCCGGCCTGCCCGCCCATAAGTTCTGCCAGTTTTCTGGTAATGGCCAGGCCCAGGCCTGTGCCGCCAAACCGTTTGGACATGGAAGAATCAGCCTGCTCAAAGGGAGCAAACAGGTTTGGCAGTTGCACCTCGGCAAAGCCTATGCCGGTATCTGTCACCTCAAAGCGGAGCCTCACGTGCGATTCCATTTCCGCGTCCTTCAAGGTGCGGATGGTAACACTGCCCGAGTGCGTAAACTTGATGGCATTGCTCACCAGATTGAGCAGGGCCTGCGTGACGCGCAAGGCATCGCCATTGAGCGCGCAGGGCATGGGATCAGACTCCACATGCAGTTGTATGCCCTTGGCAGACGCGCTTTCTGCCATGATTGACACCACGTTGTTGGAGATAGCCCTTATATCCATCGGTTCGGCAACAATAACCAGCTTGCCGGCTTCGATCTTTGAAAAATCAAGGATATCATTGATAAGGCGGAGAAGATGCCTGCCTGATGCCTGAACGCGCTCCAGCTTTTCCGTTGTATCCTTATCCTGCGTTCTTTTCCTCAAAAGGTGGGCAAGCCCGATTATGGCGTTCAACGGTGTGCGGATTTCGTGGCTCATGCTCGCCAGAAAGATACTCTTGGCGGCATTGGCAGCTTCGGCCTGCTCGCGGGACAGGGTCATCTGGGCCATTGCCAGGCGTTCATTTGTGATGTCGTCAATAACAGACACTATTCCCTTGGAGTGGTCAGCCGGATCAACCGCCGTGCCCGTCATGCGAGCCCAAAAACGGGTTCCGTCACGACGCACCAGTTCTTCTTCCCTGCAATAAGTTTCACCGTTCCATATCCGCTCATAAGGGATTTTGCCCGCATCAAGGTAGGCCTCGTTGTCTACATACCATACCCTTACGGACTTGCCGATCATCTCGCCCTCAGGCCAGCCAAACATTTCGTGCATTCTGCGGTTACCGCGAATGATTGTACGGTCGGCGATCAGCGCTATGCCGGAGCTGGCGCAGTCGTATATGGTCTGCAACACAGCCGTGCGCGCGGCAAGCTCCGCAGACCGGCTGGCAACCTGCGCCTCCAGTTGGTCGTTAAGTGCGGCAGTGGCCTGTTCTGCCCTTTTGCGTTTTTGATTCTGTATTGCCAGAGCAATGGACAATGCAGACAAAATGGCAATGGCTGCCGCTGCGGCGGTCACCGAATTGCGGTATTCGCTCCAAATGGTTCGCGGGCGGTTCAATATTACAGAATCTGGGGGTAACTTGGTGGTGTCGGCCCCCCAACGCAGCAACTGAACCCAGTCAAACATGGGCTGCGGCAGCACTGCGGCATCTGTATTGTCGGCATCAATTTTGCGGATTCCGGTCAGAAACTCAAAACCGACCTTGCCTACTTGCCGCCCAACTTCTGTGGTCATTACAACAGATCCCCCCGTTGCGCCCTGGAGGACATGCGCATCATAGAGGGCCAGCACTGGCGCGTTTGCCAGCCTGGCAACATCGGCGGCCACTTCTGCGGGAACAAAACTGTGCCCGGTGCTGTCCTTATAATAGGTTCCAAGCAAGACAAGGGTATTGGGGGGCAATGAGGAAACCCGCTCAAGCATTTCCCCGTAGGACAATGCCGCAGTATCCTCCATCTTAATATTTTCCGGCAATGCGGCCAGGGCCGAAATCACCTGAGTATGGAACAACGACTGTTTTTTGTATGCTCCGGCAACTACAACCAGATTGCGCGTTTGCGGGAAAAGATCGAGCCCGTAGCGGAGCGTCCCGGCAATATCCCAGCGGCTGCCCACATACAAAACAGAGTGCGGACGACCGCGCCACAATACCGCAGGATTGGATATCTGGGTTGCCAGAACCGGCACATCAAGCGGCACCATGCCAGCGCACTCATATGCAAAAAATTCCAGAGCAGCCTGGTTTTGCACTACCACCAGCCCAATGTCTGCCCGGGCGATCTTTTCCTGCAATACGGATGCAAGCCTGGAGCGCCAATAGGTGCTGTCGTTGCGTACAAGGTCGAGCATTTCAACGTAGATATCGCTGAAACTCAGGCCTTTTTTCCTGAGGACTTCAACTGTTCCGGCGGCCATGTTGTCTGTAACAGGCAGGCCATATTGCGATCCTGAAAGAATGAGTACGGACTTGTGCTCAGATGTTTGCGGCTTGCCCGTTTGCATTTTCGGCTGCATGCCCTGCGCATTGTCCGTAGCAGCGCTTGCCGCGAGAGTGAAAAAACTGGCATCAGAATCCAGCAACATGGCGCAAAATATTGTAGCCAGCCACATTGCAGCAATGCGCAGGATAGATGGACGATAAAAACTGCTCTTCGGCATTTTCACAATTGTCAGCAGTGATTGCATCTATTCACCCCTGCATCGCAAGCCCATTTATAAAACGAGGAATCTGCGTAAGGGTGCCTGCCGTGCGCGCTGCGCACCTCGTGGCTTCTGATTAAATCTTGTATTTTACATTAAGTGCATCCAATGCTGAAGTCCAGCCACCGCAGGTTGTGTGATTCTTATGACTAAACTTTTTATTCTGATATTATAGTGTGTTAATATGTTTAATTTTTCAATAACTGTGCATGCCTCAATAGCATCCATTGATGATTCCCCAATAAAAATAGGCTGTTATTCTTTCTTAATCCGCCATTCGGTTACGGAATAAAATCAGCATGGTATGCTCTGAGAATTATCAGTCTGGCACCCGGCATCTGCCATGCTTATCATCTATGACAAAAGTTACAAAAATTAATTAAAATATATTGAATATGTTTGTTATTTAGATAACAATTTATTCATGGAAAGATATTGCTGATGTTCGTACTAAAATTTCAACTTTATTTTCAGAGGTTTCTTCTGGAGACGCCCACGCGATCTGCGCGGTTCTATCCTGCCTGTTTTTTGGCTGAACCATCGGGTCACACTACACCGAAGCCATGCTTGGCATGGCCTATGGGGTTGGCGTTATAAAGTCACCCCGGCTTGCCTGTCTGCTGGGGCGAGCGGACTTAAGACGCTGAACAAAAAGGCACTGACTGAAATCGTCTTTTCATGATTCTTTACTTCCCCTCTGGCCAGTATCGTTCCGTATGCCCTGTACAAAGTGCTGAGCGCAGTTTTGGGCACCCATTAAGCCCACAGATTCTCTGAACGCACGAGGAAGTTATGGTGCTTAAATTCTTGGGCAAAAAAACAGCCACACCTGCCGTAACCTTTGTTGTCTTGATGGGCATAGTCAGCCTGTTTGCCGATATGACCCATGAGGGAGCCCGAAGCATTTACGGCTCCTACCTCCCCCTTCTTGGGGCTTCTGCCACTGCAATCGGCTTTGTTTCCGGCTTTGGCGAGCTTGTGGGCTATTCGCTCCGGCTGTTTACGGGCATCATAGCCAACAAGACAAAATGCTACTGGGGCATGACCCTGCTGGGGTATGGCGTCAATGTTGTCGCCATTCCCTTTCTGGCGCTGGTTCCAGAAAATGGCTGGATGCTGGCTTGTATCCTGATTGTGTCCGAGAGAGCAGGCAAGGCCATACGGCAACCGGCAAAAAATACGCTTCTGTCTTTTGCCGCCACTCAGGTTGGTGTGGGCAAGGCCTTTGCCCTGCAAGAATTCCTTGACCAGATGGGCGCATTTTTAGGGCCTGTGCTGCTTTTTTGTGTGTTGTGGTTCAAAGGCGGTGAAGACACGCTTGAGTCTTACGCGCTGTGTTTTGCAGTTCTGGGGATTCCGGCGGTAGCCACCATGTGCTGGCTTTTTTGGGCAAAGCAATGCTTCCCTACCCCTGAACTTTTTGAAAAAACAACAGCCAATGGGGCAGTGAACAAAAAAAGCTCCTTTATCCTCTACCTTGTGGCAATTTCATTGTTTGCGTTTGGGTTCATTGATTTTCCCATCGTCACAATGCATGCCGCAAAGCAGAATATTTTTTCTGTAAGCTCATTACCTTTGCTGTACGCGTGGGCGATGATCGTGGACGCCTTTGCAGCCTTGGTGTTTGGAGCGCTCTATGATAAAATTCAATTCAAAGCGCTGCTTGTGTCGGGAATTATCTCGGCCTTTTCTGCCGTATTCATTTTTTCCATAAGCTCCTTCTGGGGCATTGCCATCGGGGTTACGCTCTGGGGCATAGGCATGGGCGCGCAGGAATCAATTCTCAAGGCGGCTGTAGTGGGCTTAACCTCCAAGGAAAACCGTTCGGCCAGCTTTGGTTTTTTTGAATCCTGTTTTGGGGTCAGCTGGTTTATGGGCAGCTGGTTTATGGGCTGGCTTTACGATTTCAACCCTCACGGCCTGGTTATTTGCTCGGTAACGGCGCAATTGCTGGCGCTGCCCCTGTATGCCCGCATTCACAGCGACAAGGCCACAGCGAAGCCTGAGGCGGCATAGCGCTTACAACTTGCCAACGAAACGACATTTAACATACTGGTGACACAGCACTATGCGTTTCCTCTTCTTCTCGTACACCCTGCCGACCAAGGCGGCCAAAGGCCGTGTACAGGTTTGGCGGCAATTGAAAAAAACCGGGGCCATAAGCTACCGTGGACTATGGGTTATTCCTTTCAACAAAGAGCGAATCCCTTTGCTGGAGGAACTGGCAGCACTGGTGCTTTCTCTTGAGGGGGAATCCCTGGTATTTGAAGGAAAGCTTTTGAACGATGCCGACGAGGGCCGTGTTCTGGACAACCTGGGAGAGGCCTCGCGCCTTGAATACACGGAGCTTTTAGATAAGTGCGCTGACTATCTGAAAGAAATAGAAAAGGAGACCGCTGCCGAGAATTTTATCTTTGCAGAGGTCGAAGAAAACGAAGAAGAACTGGAAAAGCTGAAAAACTGGTTCAAAAAAATTCAAAAGCGCCAGATTGTGGAAATACCTGAAAAAGAGCAGGCCATCACCGCAATTGCCAAATGCGAAGAAGTGTTTGAACAGTTTTCGGCAGTTGCTTATGAGCGGGCTGATAAAGCCTAAAACAAACCGATGCCAGCCCGATTGCATCCATGCTTGACTTTTGGGTTGGTTGGAACAAAGTAAAAATTAGGGGATGGAGTTCCCCTTGAACCGCATTCGCTGATGACTCCTGCCAGGCACTGAACGCGTTGGCAGATTTTTGGATAACCACGCTACAGGTGGTTATCCTTTTTTTGTCCTGTTACCATTGTGAGGCCCGTCATGGACTATGGCATTAAAACGGTGCAAGCGTCAGAAATTCTTGATTCACGGGGCAATCCCACTCTTGAGGTGGAAGTTACAACCAACTGTGGAGTGAAATCTCTGGCTTCTGTTCCCTCTGGGGCAAGCACTGGCACCAGAGAAGCTGTGGAACTGAGGGACAAAGACACTGCGCGTTTTGGCGGCAAAGGTGTTTTGCGGGCAATAAACCACGTCAACAAAGAGATTCGACACGCCGTCACCGGGCTGGATTGTAGAAATCAAAGGCTGATCGACAACACACTTATCAGCCTGGACGGCACGCCAAACAAATCAAAGCTTGGTGCAAACGCCACCTTGGGTGTGTCCATGGCTGTATGCCGCCTGGCTGCCAATGCCTCCAACCTGCCGCTTTACGCCTATATTGGGGGCGCAGCAGCCACGCTGCTCCCTGTCCCATGCATGAATATTATCAACGGGGGCGTGCATGCCCGCTGGCAAGGAGCAGATTTTCAGGAATTCATGATCGCGCCGCAGGGCGCCCCCAGCATTAGCGAGGCAATACGCTGGGGCAGCGAAGTGTACCACGCTCTGCGGACGGTATTGCTTGAACGCGACCTTTCCGCCGGTGTTGGCGACGAGGGCGGGTTTGCACCCGCTGTTTCTTCCAATCGTCAACCGCTGGAACTTATTGTTCAAGCCATTCAGAGGGCTGGCTACACCCCCGGCAAAGATGTTGCCATCTGCATGGACCCCGCTTCGAGCGAATTCTACAAGGACGGCCGCTACCACCTGCGCACAGAAGGGCGGGAACTGACCTCCGCAGAAATGACCGAGTATTACGCGACACTTATTGACGAGTTTCCAGTTGTGCTGCTTGAGGACGGGCTGGCCGAAGATGACTGGTCGGGCTGGACGCTGCTGCAAGCCAGACTGGGCGGCAAGGTCGAGATTGTGGGCGATGACCTGTTTGTAACCAATATTCAGTATATCAGGCGCGGTATTGATGAAAAACTGGCTAATGCGGCGCTGATCAAGCTGAACCAGATCGGCACGGTCAGCGAAACCATTGATGCCGTGCGCCTGTGCCAGCGCAATGCATGGGGAGCCTTTGTTTCCCATAGAAGCGGCGAAACAACAGACACCTTTATTGCTGATATGACAGTTGGCCTTGGCACTGGTCACTTAAAAACCGGTGCGCCCTGCCGTGGCGAGCGGGTTGAAAAATACAACCAGCTGATGCGGATTGAACGGAGCCTTGGTGAAACAGCTGTCTATGCAGGGTCTAAAGCGTTTATCGCCAGCGGCTCACCCAAATAACATTCAGCCAAGGGCATGCCGTAAAATGTGCGCGGTCTTTTCTGCTCAAATTTCCAGGGCTTTTAGGGCAAGACACATCAGCCAACAGGGCTAAAGCCATTGATGGTTTTTGATCTTGCCGCTTTTGCACAGGCATGCGTTATATTCATCTTCTTTGTGATGCAGCAAGCCCTTATCAGAATGTCATCAGCGAACTCAGGGAAGATATCAAATCCCGTCCAGGGGCATCCCAGCCTCTGGACGGGACCATTGGGTCATTGGAAAAATTAAAATCAGTCTGGCGTGTCCTTGGGCGAGGCAGCATATACCTCAATTTATCTTGTATTCCGCGCCGGAAAGTTGAGGCGGCGTATTTTTAGGCCCCTAAGGCCCTCAGGGAAAGGGCAAGCACTTAAGCTGCCATGCATAAAATAAAACTGGGGCTGTTGCCCAAGGCGGCTGGATTCATATTGCCCCCCCCACATAAAAGAGCATCGCCTCAAAAGAGATTAAAAATATATGATGAGCAGGTATGATTCTATTGATACGCTTAAAAGCAAGAAACAGAGCACAGTTTACAATGAGAACGCTGAGATTTTCTGCTATATAAAAATGTTATAGGCACATCAAATCATTACTATTCCCATAGTTACATTAGAATAAAAAATAAATTATAAATTCAATATATAAACAATAATTCGATTTTATTACACAACACAACTCCTCTGGATTATGTTTTTGAGTTTGATGCCGCTATTGAAAATCACAACACATCTACAGATGTGCTTCTTTGTAAAATTCGTCCGGTTTGAGAATAAAGATTTCATCGCTGTTCTTGTCAAAAGAAAACAAACCACGCTCCTGCGCCTGCCGCATAACCTTATACAGGGTGATGCGGTGCATGCCGAGCAGGTCAGCCATATCACGGTAAGAAATATCGCGTTTGGCGCGTAGCGGTTCTGAGCCGGGCACAATCCGCGAAGCCAAAAATTTACAAATGCGTGTAAGATGCGATTCCATACATAATGAAACGGCATTTTTTGATAACAATGTAACTTTTACGCTATAGCTTTTACAAAGATTAAAAAGGAGTTCAGGGTGTTGCATACCCAGACGATGCACGTCTTCTCTGGTAAATGTGCAGATATAGCAATCTTCTGAACAGTCATGAAAAAACCGCACCTCACCCTGCCCGGAGGGTATATTTTTATCCCCGTCCATAAACATTGGTGTTTCATTAAAACATGAACCATCGCCAAGGTACCAGAGCGATTTTTCACTTCCATCAGGGGCCAGAGCCATGAGGCGAACCCTGCCGCTTACCAGAAAGTACATTTCTGGCTGATTGTCATAAAATTTATGCCCCTTACGAAACAGACGCGGCTTTGTCAGCGCCACGCTTCGCCAACACTCATTTTGTCTGAGCAATTCAGTAAATGACACGTCAGCCCCCTGGGAAAGCGGTGAACTCAAGGCGTTAAGCGGAATTCCGGCTTATACCATTCCAGAGTTCCACATCATGTTTTGGAACCTACCGTACCCTTTTTGTGAATTATGTTGCAAGGACAACGTTTTGGCCATTTATCTTGTGGCAGCATTCCAGCGTACACGGTCAACGGCCTCAGGTCATTGACCAGCCATCGTGAGACTTTCACTTCGGCATTGCGTGTTGTTGCACTGCTTGCCGGAAAGCCTTCAACGGTTCAATGTAAGCACATTCAGCCCATCCGAGGAGGTTGTCATGGGACACCCGACTATCTATCCCACAGGCGTAACGGTCTATAACCCGGAAAAAGCCTGGAGTGGATTCACCATCATCCAGGCGCCGGACAACGGCGCTTTGCTGCTTGGAATGAACGGTCATGAAATCCGCATGTGGAAGGACGTTCACGGCTTTCCCAACAAGATGTTCCCCGGCGGCATGCTCATGGGCAGCACCGGCACCCGCCACCCCAAGCACGGGCTTCAGGATCAGCTTGATCTTGTGCAGATAGACTGGGACGGAAAAATCGTATGGAAGTTCGACCGCGCCGAATTTGTCGAAGATCCCGGCCAGAAGGCTCAGTGGATGGCGCGCCAGCACCACGATTTTCAGCGTGAAGGCAGCTCCACGGGCTATTACGCCCCCGGCCAGGAACCCAAGATTGATTCCGGCAACACTCTTGTGCTTTGCCACAAAAACACTGTGCAGCCCTACATCAGCGACAAAACGCTGGTTGACGACGTGATTTACGAAGTCACCTGGGACGGCGACATTGTGTGGGAATGGAACTGCTCTGACCATGCGGAAGAAATGGGCTTCACCGAGGCTGCGCTCAACGCCATGTGCCGCGACCCCAACTACCGTGGTGGCACCCTTATGGAAGACGCCCCCGGCGTGGGCGACTGGATGCACGTCAACTCCATGTCCACCCTTGGCCCAAACAAATGGTTTGAAGCTGGCGATGCCCGCTTCCACCCCGACAACATCATCATTGATGGCCGGGAAACCAATATTATTCTCATTCTGGACAAAAAAACTGGCAAGATTGTCTGGCAGCTTGGCCCGGACTATGACCGCAGCCCTGAAGACAAGGCCATTGGCTGGATCATTGGTCAGCACCACGCGCACATGATCCCCCGTGGCCTGCCCGGCGAGGGCAATATTCTGGTATACGACAACGGCGGCTGGGGCGGATACGGCAACCCCAATCCCGGCGCGCCCAAGGGCGTCAAGGCTGCCCAGCGCGACTACTCCCGCGTGCTCGAAATAGACCCCGTGGCCCGCAAGATTGTGTGGCAGTACACGCCGCACGAAGCAGGCTTCCTCGTGCCTCTGGACGCCAGCCGTTTTTACAGCCCCTTCATCAGCTCTGCCCAGCGCCTGCCCAACGGCAATACGCTTATTTGCGAAGGTTCTGATGGCCGCGTTTTTGAAGTGACGGCAGAACACGAAATCGTGTGGGAATACATCTGCCCCTACAAGGGCCACATCAGCCTGCCCATGAACTGGGTGTACCGCGCCTATCGCCTGCCCTACTCCTGGGTGCCGCAGGCTGACGTGCCGGAAGAAAAGGCCATTGAACCGCTGGAAGTCAAAACCTTCCGCGTACCCGGCGCGGCCCCGTTTGGGCCCATGTCTGAAGTCAAGGTTGACGGCACCATCGGGTACTACAGCGGCGCAGGGCACTGCGTTGCCGCCACGGAATAAAAAACTGTCCGCCATACCTTCCTTGCAGGGGCTCCGTCTTCGGGCGGGGCCTCTGTCCGTTTATGGATGACCCCCTGCTCAAAGCCTGTTCCTCATGATGCAGACAAGTGCCTCTTGCAGAATGAGGACACCTCCCACGCGGGGTCAACATCACCGGAAAGCCAGCTTCCCTCCCTAATTTCAGATCAGGAGGCAGCCCGCAACAACGCAGGACAAGGTAAAAATTTTAAGGAAGCCCCCGCAACAAATCTTACCCTCACGAATTTTCGCCATCAAAAAGGCGGGAGAGCAAGCTCCCCCGCCACATCAGCCCAAGGGCTGCAAAAAATCAGAACTGATAACGGAAGGTCAGCGAAACCCGCCAGTTATCCCGATACTGCGAATCTTCCACTCCACGCCACGTGCTGCCGTCAAGATGCAGGTTCACATAGGCAGCTTCAACATTCATCAGCAGGTTGTCGTAAATCTTGTAGGTATTGGACACGCTGCCTTCCCAGGCATGGTCGGTGGTGGTGAGGTAGGCCATGGGGCCGTCGGCCCTGCTGGGATAACTCGTCATATTGGCCTTGCGGGGCATTTCCGCACTGTTTGTGCCATGAAAATACGCAAGCTTGAAGGTGTGGGTAAGGTCGTCAATAAAGCTGACATCTTTGATGGTGCCCACAACGCCAGCCAGACCGCCGGGATTGTGCCCGAGGACCTTCCATGTATTGAGATCAAAGAAACCGCCGCCAAAACCCAGAGGCGTGACCGGCCAGGGAGAGTTGAACACAGGCAGGCGTTCCGAACCGTTATAGGGGTTGCTGTCGTCGCCGCTGCCGTACCAGGCGGTGATTCCTGGGACGCCCCAGTCACATTTGTAATCCACACGCAAGGCCGCGTACCAACCCTGACGCACGAGATCAAAGGTCTTGGTCTGTCCCGTGGAGCTGAACTGGGTGTAATCTTTCAACTCGCCCATATCCACGCGGCCATAAGTGAACTCCGCCGCGATATCAAAAGGCTCGAAAGCCGTGACGTCAGAGGTCAGGCCGCCCCAGAAGCCATTACCCCAGGTATTGTTTGCGTTGCGATACTTTTTTTCAAACGTGCTGACATAGTTGCCGCCGCTGCCAAGCACAGGCATAAGCCCGCCGCGCGGGGCGTAAATGGCAGGTTCGCGCTGGTCGGTATTGTTGTTGATGCCGCGCAGGCTGTTCTCGCCAATGAGGCCATACATGCCCCAGGGGGTTATTTTCAGGCCGTTGCCGGTGATCGGCAAGGTCAGCGCCAGCAGATCAAGGTTATCAAGGTAGTTTTTCTGCGTCTGCCCGTTTTGCGTAATTTCAGAATTGTCGTTATAAGGCCGCGCCCAGAAGCCCGTCAGCCCCATCTTGTAATCCCCGCTGCTCACCAGAGGAGAACTGACGGTTACACCGGTGGAATACTGACCATATACCGCACTCCAGCCAGTCACATAACCGGGCAGAAGCTGCGGCTGCATACCCATGCGCACCTTTATATCAGTCCTGGGCACGAGCCAGTCAATGTACGCATGCCGGACGCCAAGATTCTTTGAACTGTCCGCTCCAAGAGATGCACCGTCGCCGGATTTGCCCCAATTCATGGTGCCGGTGCCTACGGTGAACATCAGGCTGCCGGACACGTTTTCGCTGGCAATTGCGTCTATCTGGGTGCGCAGGCGCTCGATGGCGCCGAAGGTGTCGCTCCCCTTAATCCCGCGCGGCATGACATTGGATGCTTCAAAGCTTACATCAAATGCCCCCTTGACCTTGAAATCAACCGCCTCGGCCGCTTCCGGCGCAAGCAGCAAGCCCCCGGCAAGCAACACTCCCAGTACGTTGTTGCGAACAGCTTTCATCATTCCTCCTGTGCAAGTTAGTGCAACCATACAGAAACCTCTTCCAGTAATGCTCTGTAATGGCGCTTTCCGGGGGCCTGCACCGTTGCCGCAACAACGTTTTTTGAAAAAAGTTTATTTTTTCACAATCAATAGGTATCACCTCTCAAAAATTGCATAACATGCTATTTAAAAAGAATATTTTTATAAATGTGAAAAAAATATTCAGAAAAGGTTGCCGCAACAACGTCACTAGCACCACTGCTAGCCTAGGTTTTTGAACCAATACGGCAGTGGATGATTTTTTTCACAAAAAATGCAAAATGGCAGACAATGAAAAGGAGAGGCGCAATGCAGGATTCGCCGCGCATCAGCAATAACTACTTTGACGGCCTTGCTGTTACAGGACGCCACAAGGCTGTGTTCTTTATCATCATGGTCGCATACTTCTGCGAACAGATGGATAACTGGAACTTCGGCTTTATTGCCCCGGCGCTGATGCACAACTGGGGGCTGACCATGAAGGACATCGGAACCGTGACCTTCTGGTATTTTGCCTCCATGACCCTCGGCGGATTTGTCGGCGGATTTATCTCAGACATCATCGGGCGGCGCAAAACCTTTCTCATTGCCATCACGCTGTTTTCCACAGCCTCTATCATCAACGGCCTCACGGATAGCTTCCACGTATTTGTGGCATCACGCGCCCTGACGGGCTTTGGCGTGTTCTGCCTCATGGTCTGCTCGCAGGCCTATATTGCAGAAATGGCCCCGGCCGAGAGCCGCGGCAAATGGCAAAACATGATCGCGGGCGTTGGTTTTTGCGCCGTGCCGGTCGTTGGCATGCTCTGCCGCCTGATCATTCCCCTGCACGAAGAAGCCTGGCGCTACATCTTCTATATGGGCGGCGTTGGCTACATCGCTCTCATCATCGCCTGGCGCTACCTTGATGAGTCCCCCCGCTGGCTCGTGGCCCGTGGCCGCATTGCGGAGGCGGAAGCCGTGATGAAAGACCTTACCGGCAGAGACATCGACCTTGCCGATGCGGCCAGCAAATGCATGACCCAGAAGCCGCCGCTCAAGGAAGTGCTGCTTGGCATGTGCAGCTCCAAATACCTCAAACGTACTCTGGTTATTCTTCTGCTGGTGGTTTGTACCAACCCTGCCACCTTTGTGGTCACCAACTGGACTGCCACCCTGCTCAAGGCCCACGGTTTCCCGCTTGAAGACACCCTTATGGCCACCACGCTCATTTCCATTGGCGTACCGCTTGGGCTGTTTGCCTCCAGTGCATTTACCGACAAGGGCGGATGCAAGATTCCCATTGTCATCATGCTGCTTGTGATGGCCGTGCTTGCCCCCATCTTTGGCAATTTAAGCCAATACTGGGTAGTGGTGCTTACCGGCGCAGTGCTTACGGCCTTTGTGATGGGCATGGGTTTCACCGTATTTTCCTACACGGCGGAATCCTACCCCACCCACCTTCGCAACACCGCCACGGGTTTCCACTCCTCAATTGGTCGTCTGGCCGTTGCTTTCTCACAACCTCTCATTCCTGTTGTCTATGCAGCATACAGTTTTGACGGAGTGTTTTATATTTTCAGCATGCTGTGCATCATCCCCGCCATTGTCGTTGGCGTATGGGGTGCGCGCACGGGTGGCAAGTCGCTCGAAGACATTGCCTAACCTCCGGCTAAAACAGGAATTTACGCATCTGCATTCACGGTTTTTCGTAACAGGAGGCTCACATGGGCATAACCCTTTATACAGCGCCGGACTGCATCCGCTGCAAGATCGTCAAAGCCTTTCTTGCCGAACGCGGGATTGCATACGACACCATAGATTTCAAGGCTGACGCGCAGGAATTCAACACGTTCTATCGCACAAACCGCAAGGCCATTTACCGCAATCCTGAAGGGGTGGAATTTCCCCTGTTCTCCGATGGCGAGGTCATCAAGCAGGGTTCCGGCGAAATCATCGCCTACCTGCTCTCGGGCCACACGCTGGAGGCCTGCGTAACCCGCAGCGACATGCTCCACGGCAAAATTGCGGGCCTTTACCCTTCGCAATGCCCTGCCGGGCAGGAAGATAATTTTGCGATTCTTGTTGATCGACTGGCTGCTGGCGGCTTGCAGGTCTGGTTGCAGACCGATGGCCGCAAGCCGGATCTGCTGGAAAAGCTGCTGAAGATCAAGGATGTGCACGTAGTCTGCAATCTTGTGGGCGGCCCTGAGGCAAGCACAAAAATTTTTGGCGGCGCGCCCAGCAAGGAAGAACTGGCAAAAACCATGGCCCTTGTGCAGGCCACGCCCGATGGCTCGGTGCGCTTTCTGGCCATGCCGCTTCCCGCTGGCGATGGCTGGGACTGGCCCAAGAGGGAAGATGCCGCAGCGGCGGCAAAACTGGTGGCCGAGGCCTGCGGCCAGCCCACCATGCCCTACAGCATCACCGCCGTCACGGCGGATATGGTATGGGACATGCGCGGGCTTGAGCCCCTGCCGGAGCAGAACCTGCTCATGTACCGCTCCGCCTCGCGCCAGCACCTGTTCAAGGCAGACATCGTTAAATAGGGGGCGTCATGCAATCTTTTGATACTGTCATTCTGGGCGGCGGCCCCGGCGGAACCACGGCAGCGCGTATTCTTGCCCAGGCGGGCAAGAGCGTTGCCCTGGTGGAAAACACACACCTTGGCGGCACCTGCCTGAACTGCGGCTGCATCCCCACCAAGATGCTGCTCGGCGCTGTGGCCCCGCTGGCGCATCTGCATGCCCAGCAACGAACCCGTGTAGCCAAGGGCGAAATTGCCGTTGACTTTGCAGCGCTCCAAACGCGCGTGAGCCGCTTCACCTCAGGAACGAGCAAAACGCTTGGCAAAAGCCTTGCCAGCATGGGCGTGACGATCTTTACCGGGCGCGGCGAAGGCATCGCGCCGGGCACAGTGCGAGTCCATGCCGAAGATGGCACTACGGATCTGACAGCCCAGCACATCATTCTGGCCTGCGGGTCATCATCAGCGGCATTTCCCGGTCTGACGCCCGATCACGATTGCGTGCTGGACAGCACCGACCTGCTGCGCATTGAATCTGTTCCTGAGAGTCTTGTCATCATTGGCGCGGGGGCCATCGGCCTTGAACTGGGTGATTTTTTCTCGGCCATGGGCTGCAAGGTGACCATAGTGGAGGCTGCGCCCCACATCGCACCTCTGGAAGATACCGATATCGCCGCAGAATTGCGCCGGGCACTGCAAAAAAACGGCATAACCTGCCACGAAGGCGCACGGGCCAAAGACTTGCGCACAGTTGACGGGCAGGCGCAGCTCACCCTGGAAGACGGCACGGTAATCAGCGCAGCCAAGGCTCTGGTGGCTGTGGGCCGCACGCCCAACACCGCCGGGCTGAACGCCCAGCAATGGGGCTGCAATCTCAACAAGCGCGGCTATGTTGAGACAAACGCCTTTCTTGAAGCCGCCCCTAACGTCTACGCCGTGGGCGACGTCAACGGCCTTGTGCTGCTGGCCCACGCTGCGGAACATCAGGCTGTGTACGTGGCGGAACGCATCCTTGGCGAAAGCGCCGGAGAATATCAGTCCGGCCCGGTGCCCTCATGCGTTTACGGGGCAATGGAAGTCATGCGCGTCGGCCAGACGGCGGAGGCCCTCCTGCGCGAAGGCAAGAACGTGGAAGTCTCCCAGGCGGCCCTGTCCCTGAATCCCATTGCGCAGGCAAGCGGCGGCACAGCCGGATTTGTCAAAACAGTCTGGAGCGATGGCAAAATTGCAGGCATTGCCGCTGTTGGCGCAGGAGTTTCACACCTTGTGATGGTGGCCCTGCTGCTGATCAAGGAAGGCTATACGGCGCAAAACCTGCACAAAGTCATGTTTGCCCATCCCACGCTGGATGAAATTGTGTCCATGTCCATTATGGCGCCCAGAGTGCGCGTGGAATCCAACTGACCCGGCTACCACCAAGGAGAATACCGTGAACTTTCCTCACGACAGAAAATATCATGCAGAACATCTGTGGGCGCAAAGCCAGCCCGACGGCACCTGCATCATCGGCATTACCGACTTTGCCCAGGATCAACTGGGCGGGGTGATCTTTGTTGACCTGCCCGCTGTGGGCGCAAGCTTCCGGCAGGGGGAATCCTGCGCTTCCATTGAATCCGTAAAGGTGACCAGCGAGGCCATCATGCCCGTCTCCGGTCAGGTTACGGCCATTAACGAAGCCCTCGCAGACGCCCCGGAACTGCTCAACGACGATCCCTACAATCAGGGATGGCTGATAAAGGTGCAACCCACGGCCCCCGATGAAGGCGGATGCATCACAGCCGAGGAATACGCTCAGGCTGTGGCAAGCTGACCTGCCCCATTGTTAAACTCCCCCAGCAATAGCCCCGAAGAATTGCCCTTCGGGGCTATTCTTTTATCACGCGGTAGCAACGTTCTTCTTCATGTGCACTCACCACGCTGCCGAAACTGACTGAACAACAATTTTTGGCGTACAAACGCACAGCCCCTGAGTCTGTAAAAGACTCAGGGGCTGTGAACTTTCGTGGAGCGGATTTTATTTTACTGCGGTGGGCTTCCAAACTTCAAAGAATTTTGGATAACCGGGCAACAACGGAGCCTTAACGCTCAGATCCTTGCCCTTGAGGCCGGGATAATCGGGAGCATAGCGATAAGCCCTGTGGATCATATTGGTAAATGTCTGATGGGCATTGGGCACGGCATCCTCACGGTCGGAGAAAACAGGTTTGGCCTGCCCTGCCATGATGGGGTTCACAAATTCCCATACAACCTCGCCTGTGGGGGTTACTTCAAAAAGATGCCCCTGATGCGTGGATGTCACAAGTACGTTGCCGTTGGGCAGTCTTTCCGCAGCGCCCTGTCGGTAGCTGAAAAAGCTGTTGGCGCCATTGGCGGCATATTGCCATACGACCTTGCCGCTGGCAGGGTCAACCTCAATCACGCGGGAGCGGTTGCCCTCGGGCCGTTCCGAGCCGTTGTCAAATATCTGCACATTACCGTTGGGCAACATGGTGGCGTTGTGTTCGCCAAAAACCTGCTGGGTGCCGTCGTAGTACCATTCGGGACGCGTCCCCTTGCCGTAGGCGGCGGGGTTGCCCCAGCGCTTGACGATTTTGCCCGACTTTTTGTCAACAATATAAAATTCGCTGAAGTTGCGGGAATTCAGCAAAATCTGGTCGGTCTTGGGCAGGTACTGCACTGTGTTGAAATGCGACCAGTCAAAGCTGTCGTATCCAGGCCCCACAGGTGTGGGCAGAGCAAAGTTGATGTCCAGTTGATCCGGGCCGGTGCCGATATGATCCCAGGCATGCCATTCCCAGACAGTCTTGCCGTTTTTATCCACCTCGCGCACAAAATCCACCCAAAAGTCGCGCACGGCCTGCCCCTTGATCTTGACTTCTTCAGGCCACGTGCCGGGCTTGCGGCCCTTGGCCTGGAATTCGGCGGGAGTTTTGCGCTCCCAGCCAAGAATCATGGTGTTGCCGTTAGGCATGCGGTCAAAGCAGTGGTGCTGGATCTCGTTTTCCGTAAGCATGGTGTACGACCACACCACATTGCCGTTCCAGTCCATTTCTTCAATAATGCCGCCTGCGCCGCCAATTTTAACCGGTTGATCCTTGGGGGCGGCTGCGCGTAGCAGATTGCCGTTGGGCAACAGCGTGGCATAGAGGCCGGGAGGGTATTTGCTCTTCCACGTGTGCACAACATCGCCGTTCATATCAATTAGATAGGTGGTTGTGCATTTGACCGTGGGCGCAAAGAGCGTGTAGCCCTTGAAGGTTTTTTCGGGCACGAGCTTGATGACGCCGGTGGGGCCGTCATGCACCTCATATGCAGGAGCCTGCGTTGACAATCCCAGGGCAAGCAGGCCTGCCAACAGGGAAATGGAAGCACGAAATCTCATGATCATATTCCTCCGAGTTCGTGAACATTGCATGTACGAAAATATCGCTCGGGTCTAAAACGAATAGACCACATTGAACGACGCCTTCCATGCATCCTTGACATTGAGGCTTGTGCCGGAGATGTTCTGGTAGTGGCCCCATACGTCATTGTCCAGCCAAAGGTGGATATAGCCCAGTTCCAGGATAAACGTCAGATTTTCCGCTGCCTTGTACTTGCTGTCGAGGTTGACTTCCATACCCGTATCGGCTGTGGTGAGATACGTGCCGAACGAGTTGAAGTCAGTGTTATTGCGGTAGATTTGCCTGCCTGAAGCATCAGTGGCATGCCGCCCGGTGATGTATGAGGCCATTTTTGTATCGTTGGTGCCGCCAAAATAGTTGACGCGCAGGGTATGGCTTAAGTCATCAAGAAAGCTCACGTCCTTGATGCGCGCGCCTACGCCCCATGTGCCGCTGGGGTTAACGCCCAGCACGCCCTTGCCGCCGCCCATGATGGGATTGCCCCGGTAGCCAAAGGTGGAGAGCGAGTTGGTCAGGTTATTGGTGGTGGCAAGGTAAGGGAGACGTTCCGAACCGTTATTGGGGTTGTCGTCATCGCCACTGAAATACCAGCCGTACAGGCCGGGAAGGCCCCAATCCAAAGCATATTCTGCCAGCAACATGCCAAACCAGCCCCGGCGGTTCAGGTCTTCCTTGCCGTGGTCAACGCTGCCGTAAATGAAATCCCATGAAATCCTGAGAGGTTCAAAGCTGGTCCACTGCCCGGTCAGCCCACCCCAGTACATGGAGCTGTAATCATCGTTCCACAATCTGGAGGTGCCCCTGGCGGAGCTAAAGGCCGCCGGGTACAAACCATCGCGCAATTCCAGACCGTCAATGGCCTGCCCGGTTATGGGATTGGTCAAGGCGACCTTTTTGCTGCCGCCAGGCATGTTGGTAACTGCGGCAGGCATGAGGCTGTTTGGCCCCATGGCGCCGCCCATGCCCCAGGGCGTAATTTTGAGTCCGTCCACCGTCACGGGCACGGTCAACGCGAACAGATCGAAATTATCCATGTAACTGGCAGGCTGTGAGGCTGTACCGCTCCAGTTGTCGTTGAGCAGGCGCATCCACACACCGGTAATGCTGACGGCATCGTTCATTTTCCACGATGCCGCTATTCCGGCCACATCGTCCTGAAAAACGGGGCTGTCCAGAGCAAATCCGGGGAGTTTTATGCCCTGAAGGCCCATGCGGAGTTTCAGCGGAGTATTGGGCACGACCCAGTCGAGATAGGCGTTTTTGACTTTGACAACGTTGCTGCCATCTGCCCCCAACGCGCCGCCCTGAGCTGCCATGCCCCACCGCTGTTCGCCAATTTCAAAAAAAACGGTGCCGGCAAGGTTCTCGGAAGCCTTGGCGTTCAGTTGCAGGTGCAACCTCTGGATAGCTTCAAACTCGTCCCTTTGCTGGTGTATGGCAGCCCACTGTTGCCCCCCAACGTTGTTGCCGTTGCGGTCCTTTCCCATGAAATTTCCGCCGTTGATGTAGTCAAAGGCAAACTGCCAACTTCCCTTGACGTCAAAATCGACCGCCCTGCACTGGGGTGCGCTTCCGAGCAGCAATCCTGCTGCCAAAAGTAATATGCCCAGCTTTTTCATCCTCCCGCCTCCTTTTGTCAGTGTGCGAGTTATCCAAGCATGCGCCAGTAGGGCATGGCCACAAAGGCCACAAACCCGCCCGTAAGCAGCATGCGCAAAGCCATGACCAGAACCATCTCTTTGAAGTTGATGTAGCCGCTGCTGAAAAAATAGAGATACAAGGCGTATTCATAGGGGAATATCAGGTTGTCCAGGCCGTACTGGAACGAAAAATACAGAATACGCGGATCCAGGCCCATCTGCATGCCGAGTTCTGTAATGGGAGCCGAGAGGGTCGAGGTGGCCGCAAGCGGCGTGAGCAGGAAGTTCAGCACAACGCCCACAACATATGAGCACACAGAGGCCAGGCAGGCCCCCGTTTCGCTGAACAGAGGCAACACAAGACCTGCCAGCCAGTGTGTGACCTTGAGGAATCCGCCCACGCTGCCGATTGCCATGCAACCCATGATGAAGAACAGCGGCGCAAAGTTGATGGAAGCCATGCGCTTGCCGTCCATAAGCCCGATACCGGGCATAAAGGCCAGCGCCGTAATGATAACCAGCACTGACCCTGCGCTCAGATGGTGCAGTTTGTCGGTGGCAAGCAGCACCAGGGTGAGGCAAAGCAGGAGAAGCGCCCGCCTTTGTTCATCCGTAACATCGCCCAGCTCGGCGTGTTTCTGCTCCACTACGGCGCACAGAACACTCCTGTTGACCGAGCTGCGCAGCACAAGCAGTACAATTGCCAGCGACATGGCCGTGTACAGCATGGCGGGAAGGAAGTTGAACTTGGCGTATTCAATCCAGCTGGTTTGAATGCCCATGACCTTGTCCACTATGCCCATGCCCATAACCAGATCGCCAGCTCCCGTAAGATAGGCCAGCTTGGTTGCCCCTACGGCAATGCAGGTGCCAAGCACAACGGCTGTGGCTTCGCGGCTTTTGGGCCTGAAATCGAGGGCATCGCACAGGCTCACCGCCACGGCGCAAAAAATTGCCGCCTTGCCCATGATGGAAGGCACAAGGGGAGAAACAATGGCGGCCCCAAGGGTAATGCCTGCAAGCGCCCCGGCAAAACTGCCGCCCGTGAGTTTGACGCACGTCAGCGCAATGCGTTTGCCAAGGCCGGTGACCTGAATGATCTTGCCTAGGGTAAAACCACCAATAACGATAATCGGCACCTCGGAAAGCCACGGAGCAAAAACCACTTTCTGTGGTGTGCTGCAAAGCAGTATGTAAAGGATGGGCAGCAGGATACCCACGGCAATGTCGTTCAGCGTATCCAGAGCCCAGGCGGTTACGGCCCAGAGCGTGACCGCCAGAAATGCGATCATGGGGGGAGTAAGGCTTTCGCTGCGGGGAAGGACGAAATACAAGGCTAGGGGGAGCGCCAGATTGATGCCCCATTTGGCAAGCAGCCCGGGCGTCAGGTCTGAAGTCTTGATAATCATGAGGATCTCCTGTGAAAGCGGGGATCATGGGTTCGCCCCGCTACTAGGCAGAGGCGAACCCGGAAGCACTTCAACGCTAATTTTCTCTAACGCCTAGCCTTTGGGATCTTCCACAGAAGCCACGCAAAGCGCGTTACTGCCTTCGTAGGGCTGGCAGCCCTCAACGGTCACTTCTTTGGCGCGGTCTCCGGCTGCGGCTGCCCCGGGCACACGGAAGGTAGAAACATTCAGCGGTTCAATGGGGGTTTCTACTGGCTTTTCCACCTGCGGCACCCATTCGTAAGGCACGCGGTATGCGCGGTAGGTCATATTCATGGGCACATGCTTGCCCCAGTAAGGTGAAATAAATTCCCACACGATTTCGTGGTTGGGGGTAACCTCGAATACGCGCCCGTCAGAACCTTCGGTGATGAGGGTATTGCCGTTGGGCAGGCGCTGCATGCCGCTGATAAAGGGGCTGTAGAAGCGGTTGCTGTCCATGGGTTCAAGGAATCCGGCTTCCTTGGGTGTGTACTGCCAGACAATCTTGAGAGAAACCGGGTCTATCTCAAGAACGCGGGAATGGTCGCGCAGGGCTGCTTTCACGCCCGTGGGCGAGCCGGGATTGGGCACGTCGTAGCCGCCCCAGCCGCCGTTGTCGAAAACAAGGATGTTGCCAGCGCCCGGCAAGCCGTGCGGCACCATGTGCGCATGGTGCTGGCCGATGATCCAGCCAATGGCCTTGAGCTCGGGGGAGGTGTCGTAGTCCGGCCCGATCTTCCAGGTGATCTTTCCGGTCTTTTTGCTGATGATGAAGATGATGTTTGCCTCGCGTCCATCAACAATAATGTTTTCAGGATGAAAGCGTTCATCGCCAGCATCGTACCATTTGTTGGGGCCAAGCACAGACATGGAGTTGATGTGCATCCAGTCGCCCATGCCTTCGGGCTGGGTCGGACGGTAGTTGGGGTTACGGCAAAGCGTATTTTTGGGGCCTTCGCGGAAACCCATTTCGTCGAAATGCTCGTTGCACGACCATTCCCAGAGGATGTTCCCTTCCCAGTCCACCTCAAGGATGAGGTCATCAAGCAGCTGCTTGTCGCTGATTGCGCTATTTCGCACGTTGCGGTGCGCCAGGATAAGGGTTTTGCCTTCAAGCGCCTTGGGGTCCATGCCGGGGGCATAGTAGCCCACGGGGTTGCCTTCGCGCTGAAAGTCGTGGTGATAACGTGCAAGCCAGCGGCCAGGATAGCCAGGATCTTCAACAAATTCATTTTGATCGAATTTCCATACTATGTTGCCGTCCCAGTCAACCTGGACAACATCAAGGCCGTCCTGCACACTGAATTTACCACTGCGGCGTCCTCTGCTTGTCACAAGGTACCCGCCGGGGAAAATTTTATTGGGCATACCGTGAACGCCCTTCCAGACATTTATTTCATGTCCGTTCATATCCATAAGCACAGCGCCAACTTCCTGAGCCTGAAAGATGGTGTACCCGCCCCAGCATTTTTCAGGTTTGAATATGGTAACGCCTGTGGGGTAAATTGTTGGATGGCCCATATTAAATTCCTCCAGATCAATTGATGTTTGCGGAATGCGCCAATATCCAGCAGAAGGCGAGGAACAGCGCACAAGGTATTTGATCCACTCTATGGGGCAGGATAGTACCGATTCAGGGAAGGCACGTGTTTCATTTGCAACATTTTTCACAATTAATTGCATTTTGGAGCAAAACCCTGTTATCAGAATGCCAGAGCAACTGTTCTAAGGAGGCAAAATGGAAAATCGCGGCATCAATTGTGGACGCAGCCTGGCCTTCAAGGAAATGCGCGAAATGAACTCCAGCTGGCGTTCTGTACTGCATCTGGGGCGAAAGCTGGTTTGGCCCAAGGGGCATCGCGTACCCTTTGGGCAGGAATTGTACTTTTTGGATCGAGGCAGGGTTCGGCTGACGAATCAGAACATGGAAGGGGTAGAAAAAATCCTCTGGTACATTCACGAGGGATGCGTTTTTGGTGAAACGCCGTTTTTTGATCCCATGCCTGCCGAGAGTTATTTTTCGTGTGCAACCAGTTGCGTGAGCTATGCCTTTACGGCTGAAAATGTAGAAGAAATCTGCAAGGACTATCCCCACCTGCTCATCAATCTGTTGTGCTCCATGTCCCGAAAATTGCGGGTGCTCTCAAATCAGGCTTCGTCTCTCTACCTTGATAACGTGCTGGCCCGTACCTGCAAATTTTTGGCGCAGCACATAATCCCCGGCAGCGACCCCCTCACAGCCAATATGGGCGTTTCCAAGCAGGAGATGGCCAGCCTTTTGGGCGTACACAGAATTTCCTTGTACAAAATCTTGCGACAGCAGGAGGAAAGCGGTCTGTTCGGGCCATTCTCCGGCAAAACCGTAACAATTCTGCGCCCTGAAGAATTTTTTATGCTGGCAAGGAGCTGATGCGCTTCGACATAAAGACAAAAAAGTCACTTTGCGGTGATGCATTGCGGCCAGTTGCCGCACAGCGGGAGATCTGCGCGCGCAGATTGTGCAGGTTCCTGCCAAAAACACGAGACAAGCTGATTCATTAGGCAAAATACAGTCCCATCGCAGCTCGCCTCTGGCGAAAGAGTGCCGGCATCAGTTTGGTTGCCATTAAGATAAATGGGAATTGACCACCACGCTGCGGCAAGAGGTTTCCACGCAAATTTCTCTTGCATGAGAGTTCACCACTCTCCCCCGCCTCGCCGCAACTGTATGTCATGAGAGATTTGTGTGCCTTCTGCACTGATGAAATGGCTGATGGACGAGCTGTCAACTGAACGGCTTTAGCCTTTAGCACTAAACTGTTATGGTCCCCCAACCGTCACCAAAACAAAAAGCCCTTACAGTGATTAACTGTAAGGGCTTGCATTTTCTGGTGCGCCCGAAGAGATTCAAACTCCTGCCTACAGGTTCGTAGCCAGCCAAAGCATAAATTGGCGCACCCTACGAAAACGCCAAAATCAATGGCAACAAGCTGCAAAAATTAATTTTTCCCACCTGTAGTTGTATCAACTTGCATCAATTTTATTCAACTTAAATCAAATTCTGGGGCTAAAGAGTGGCTAAAATGACCTTGCCCCACTTTATGGATTTTGCTTGGCAGGAACCGTCTCGTCCATTGCCAAGAAGGTCAAGACAATCTGGGTGAAGGCGGATGGGGCTTCATATTGCAAATGGTGCGATCCACCTTTGAACTGAACTAACCAAGCTCCAGGTATCAAACTGGCAAGAATTTTCGAGCTCTTCGTTCCCACAACAGTATCCGCCGTTCCAACCAGCAGCATGACTGGATTTTTAATCAGCGACATTTTTTCCAAAGGAGTCTTCCACGCAATGGCTGCCTGAAGCTGTTTCTTTATCGTAGGATTGTCAGGTAAAGCCATGTGCTTTAAAGCTGTGGCAACGGCTTTTCCATCGATTGAAGTGGCATGGATTATGGCTTTATTGAAGCGCTCGGAATAGTAAAGAAGTAAATTCTGCGTGGTCACACTAGACTGAGAATATCCAAGTACATTTGTTTTTTTGACTTCAAGTGAATCCATCAGGCCAATAACGTCTTGGGCAAAGAGACGATAAGTAAATTGTTGACCATTATCCGTAGTATACCCCATTCCCCTGTTGTCCATGAGGATCAATTGATATTTTTTTGATGCTTCTTCGATAAATTCTGGTTCCCACCTCTCCATGGTTGCCCCTAGTCCTGTAATCAACAGCAGCGGCTCGCCTGTACCTATCAACTTATATCCTATTTTGATCCCGTTAGCGTTTATCTGATAGATGTCATGTCCCTTGGCATCTACAGCAATTTTTTCACCAACCGGCACAATATCTTTGGCCAAAGTGATAGAAGTGTGTATCCACCCCAAGATGACCAGCAAGCATGAAACGAAAAGGGTGATGCCTGTGAGTTTTGAACGATGGATCATAGTTATACCATCCGGTGTAATAGGTAGACTCTGAGGTGGTCCGGTTTTTGGACAGGTTGGCGACGTTGTTAAGCTCTAGCCCGGTTTGTCTTATGCCGCCTTTAGGGTTGGATTCTTTCATAGTATACTTCAATTAGCCGACGGCCGTCAAAAGCTGTATGCGGGAGCTACTCGTTATAGAACTGAAACCAGTCTCTAAGTATTTTAGGGGCTTGCCTGCCTGTTTGACCTTACCCCACTGCGTATACCACTTGTAAGTTAGTGATTCTCAATGGGTTGCAGGTTATAATTCTTTGCCCGAAATTCTTCTGGTGTCAGCCAGCCTAAGGAACTGTGCGGTCGCCGCTGGTTTGTATCCTGCCGCAGGCTTCGACTGTTCTGCGGGCATTGTGCAGGGACAGAAACACGTTCTGATTTAAGCACTCATCTCGGAATTTTCTGTTAAAGCTTTCAATGTGTCCATTATCTGTGGGTTTCCCTGGACGAGTGAACTCTATCTGCACGCCGTGTTCAAAAGCCCATGTATCCAGGGCATTACCGCTAACTTCTGGCCCGTTATCAACCTTGATACGTTGCGGCAGCCGACCTTGAAGGCGTAGTCTTTCAAGAATTCTCACTACCCGCACTCCAGGCAATTCATATCCACTTCGAGCGCGGGGCTTGAACGATCCCATAGATCGGCAATTGTCAAAATCCGGATGCGCCGCCCACCCATAAGGGAATCGCTCACAAAATCCATCGCCCATTGTTCATCCGGGCCAGCAGGGCCAGCCTGGACAATACGGGCATGGCTTGGACGCTTCACGCGTTTGCGGATACGCAACGAAAGGTTTTCTTCCTGGTAAATCCTTTCTGTCCGCTTGTGGTTCTGCACCAGCCCTTCCCGGCGCAATAACTCATGCAGGGGCGGAGAACCGAAACGCCGCCGATCTTCCTGCCAGTTCCAGCATCCGAGTCCGCAAAAGAAGATCACGGTCTTCAGATGGTGATCGCCTGGCTGAACTGCGGTTAAACTGAATCACTCGGCAAGCCCGCTGCTCGGAGTAGCCATGCGCAGCCTGAATGTGATGCACGGCATCCCTGTTGGCTGCGGACTTCAAAAATTTTTTGAGATCACGTCCTTCAGGACGACAATATCAAGTGCCTGCTCGCCTACAAGTCTTTTCAGCCGTGCGTTTTCTTCCTCCAACTGGCGTAATCGCTTTGCGTCAGAGATGTTCATTCCACCGAACTTGCTGCGTCACTTGTAAAAGGTCGCATCCGAGATGCCATGCTGACGGCATAGATCGACAACGCGAACTCCAGCCTCGGCTTGCCGCAAGATTCCAATAATCTGTTCTTCGGTGAATCTGCTACTTTTCATTCTTGTGCTCCTCTGTCAGGAACACTAACTTTTCAATGGCATACTTTTCGGGGGGAGGGTCAATCGTCACGCACCTACAGGGATCAGACCTGTAGCGTTTGTGGCTAAAATGTGGTCAAAAGTGAGCAAGACGCAAAAAAGCCCTTACGGTGATTTACCGTAAGGGCTTGAATTTACTGGTGCGCCCGAAGAGATTCGAACTCCTGACCTACAGGTTCGTAGCCTGTTGCTCTATCCAGCTGAGCTACGAGCGCGTTCAACGAAGAGGAAACTAACGCAAGTCACAGTCGCCGTCAAGCTTTTTTTCAAAATAGTTTTTGAAAAGCCTGTGAACTTGTTAAAAATTATTATCTGCAACTTCCCGTAAGGGAATGTGCTTGCCCCTTGGGCAAGCACGCCTCAAACCAATAAAGAAAACTACTGGGCGCTGATGCCGTTAACGGCATGAGCCAGACGCGAAATCTTGCGTGCGGCCTTCTTCCAGTGCAGGGCACCCTTACCGGCAGCCTTGGCGAGCACGGAAGTGGCGCTGGACAGAGCTTCGCTGGCCTGGCCCTGTTCGTTGTTCTGGATGGCGGCGCGAACCTGCTTGATGGCATTCTTCACGCGGGTACGGGCGGCGCGATTGCGGCCTGCCCGCTGCAAGCTCTGCTTGTGACGCTTGAGGGCTGACTTATGGTTGGCCACTTTGAATCCTCCACATATGTTGGGCTTGCCCGCGCAAGCCATGAAAACAAAAGTTAGCGCGTTGTCGCGAAGAAGGGTTCTTACCACTGGCACGATTAGCTGTCAAGCAATCGTGTCTTTTTATCTAATATTTTCTTGTTTGAGGGAGAGGGGAACCGTCAAAAGCTCCCCTCTCCCCCGGTAAAACCATTGAACAACCTACATCTGCAAGGCCGAAAAATCGGCCAGACGCGCAAACCGCGAGCCAAGGCCGCGCAGCATGCTCAACCTGTTGCGGCGCAGATCCGCATCATCGCACATAACCATCACACCAGCAAAAAAGGCGTCCACAGCGGGGCGCACCGCGCTCAGGCAGGCCAGTGCCGCGGCATGATCGTGAGCGGCCCACAGGGCATCAAGGCGGGGCAGCATTTCTTCCAGCGTGGATGCCAGCGCCTTTTCCGCGTCTTCACGCAGCAAGGCAGGATCCCAGTGGTCAGAAAGTTCCTCGGCCTGACCCTGCTTGCGCAGGATATTGGCAACGCGCTTGAAGGTCTGCACCGCAGGTTCGTAGTCCGCCGTCTGACTAAAGGCCGCCAGCGCAGCAAGACGAGCGCCGCAGTCCTTCACGTCTTCTGCGCCCGCGCCAAGGGCCGCATCCACCAGCAGCGTGTCCTGTCCCTGACTCATGAAATAGTTGCGCAAACGCGCCGCAAAAAATTCCATGAGCTTGTCCAGGGCATCGTGCGGGGCAAGCTTCCACTGGCGATCGCCATAAAGCTGTTGCGCCTTGGCAAAGAACTGCCGCACGTCAACCGCAAGACCGAAATCGAGCATGATGCGGATGATGCCCAGCGCACAGCGCCGCAGGCCGTTGGGGTCGGCAGCGCCAGTGGGGATCATGCCGAGGCCGAAGCAACCCGCGAGGGTGTCGGCCTTGTCCGCCATAGAGAGCAGCGCGCCAGCAAGGCTCTTGGGCAGCGGAGAATCCGGCCCGGCGGGCAGATACTGTTCGCCCAGAGCTTCGGCCACGGCCTTGCTCTCGCCTTTGCGGCCTGCATAGATGCCGCCCATGATACCCTGAAGGGTATCAAACTCGCCCACAAGGCCGCTCACCAGATCCGCCTTTGAAAGGCGTCCGGCGCGCGCGGCATCGTCAGCAAGCTCGGGCGCGCAGCTTTCGGCAAGCCAGCGGCACAGAGCTTCAAGCCTGCGGGTTTTGTCGCCCATGCTGCCAAGCCCGCCGATAAAGATGACCGTATCCAGCTTTTGCAGCCAGTGATCAAAGGTATCGCGCAGGTCGGCCTGCCAGAAAAAGCGGGCGTCTTCAAGCCGGGCACGCAGCACGCGTTCCCAGCCGCGCTTGACCACGCCCATGTCCTCGGGGGTGAGGTTCAGCACGGTGAGAAAATGCGGCAGCAGTTCGCCGTTGGCTCCTTCAATACCAAAGCTCTTCTGGTGGCTTTCCATGCTAGTAAGCAGCACTTCGCGCGGCACCTCAAGATAGGCGGGATCAAAATCGGCCAGCAGCGGCACCGGGTGCTCGGCAAGGCCCTGCACTTCGTCCAGCAGGCTGTCTTTCCACAGCACCTTGCCACCAGCGGCAGCCGCCTGGGCATTGCCGCCCTCAATGATGACATTGCGGCGTTGGGCAGGATCAATGGTAATGGCGCAGGGTCCGGCGAGGGTGGCCATAAATTCATTGGCATGCGCCACAGCAAAGGGGCCAGCGCCGTGGATGCGGTGCCCGCAGGTCTCACGACCAGAGGTCATGGGGCCAACGGAAAAGGGCACCACTTCATCGTCAAGCAACGCCAGTATCCAGCGCAGCGGACGGGCATAGGCCAGCGAATATGCACCCCAGCGCATGCGTTTCTGGAACGAAAGCGCGGTAATCACCGAGGGGCAGATATCAGCAAGCAAGCCGGCTGCGGGCGCGCCGCCGGTGCGTTTGCGCACGGCCACGTATTCGCCCTTGTCCGTTTCCACACGAAAAACGTCTTCAAGAGCGCAGGCATTGGTGCGCACAAAACCCTCAAGGGCCTTGGTGGGCTTGCCTTCGGCGTCATAGGCCACGCGCACGGGCGGGCCGGAGACCACCTCTTCCCTCTCCACCTGCACAGGGTTGAGATTTTCAACAATCACCACCGCGCGCCGGGGCGTGCTCATGACGCGCAGCGCGCCGTATTCAAGCCCGGCCTCGTCCAGAGCGCCGCTAAAACGGGAGGCCAGCTCCCCTTCTTCGGGGGCCAGAAAACGGGAAGGCAACTCTTCGCTGCCGATTTCAAGCACAAAGGTCGCCACGGCTTACCTCGCATCCTTTTTGAGCATGGGATAGCCCAGTTCTTCACGCTGGGCTGCGTACAGTCGCGCCACTCCAGCCGCCAAGGCGCGCACCCTGCCGATATAGCCGGTGCGTTCCGTGATGGAGATGGCTCCTCTGGCGTCCAGAAGGTTGAATGTATGCGAGCACTTGAGGCAGTAATCATAGGCAGGCCAAGGCAACCCCTGCTCCAGCAGGGCTTTGCACTGACCTTCAAAATCGCTGAAATGCCGCAACAGCATTTCAGGATTGCTGGCCTCAAAGTTGTGGCGTGACTGCTCCACTTCATTCTGGTGGTAGATGTGACCGTAGGTGACGTTTTTGTTCCAGGCCAGATCATACACGGATTCAACGCCCTGCAAGTACATGGTAAGGCGCTCAAGGCCGTAGGTCAGTTCCACGCTGATGGGCGAAAGGTCAATGCCGCCCACCTGCTGAAAATAGGTGAACTGGCTCACTTCCATACCATTGAGCCACACTTCCCAGCCAAGGCCCCAGGCGCCCAGGGTGGGGGATTCCCAGTCGTCTTCCACAAAACGGATGTCGTGCTGCGCGGGATTGATGCCCAGCGCCTTGAGGCTTTGCAGATACAGATCCTGCACGTTGTCCGGCGAGGGCTTCATGATCACCTGAAACTGGAAATACCGTTGCAGGCGGTTGGGATTTTCGCCGTAGCGGCCGTCCGTAGGACGGCGGGAGGGTTCCACATAGGCCACGCTCCACGGTTCCGGCCCAATAACCCTCAAAAACGTGTTGGGGTTGAACGTACCGGCACCGCATTCCACACCCGAAGGCTGTTCGATGACGCAACCCTGGTTGGCCCAGTAGTTCTGCAAAGTTAAAATGACATCCTGAAAATACATGCGCTGTCCTTTGTTCGTAGCCTTTTTCAGACGCATACGCGCGGCTGTTCAATAATCGCCGCCCCAAACCATCCCAAACCGAATCGAAAATTTCGGTGCAAACACGGTCACACGTGGCGAAAGTAGCCCCCTTCCCACGAGAGACCCAGGTGATATTGCACAAAACCGTCAATAACCTTGGCGCAGGCGCGCCGATCTGCCGCAGGCAGTTCTTCCGCATGCCAGCCGGAGGGAAATTCTTGCTGCACATGACGCAAAAGGTCAAGCCCGGACGCGCCCAGTTCCACGCCATACCTCGCTGGCCCTGCTGTCGCGCGGCACGAGGGGCAGCGCAACTGGGCCTCGTCAACCACAAATTGCGCGGGGCCGGTTATGGTTGCGCCGCAGGTGCCGCATCGGCCCAGATCGGGCGCAAAACCCAAAACGCCAGCAAACCGCAGGCGGAAAAACTGGGGCAGCAGCGAAGGCACGTTTTCCGCTTCTTCAAGCGTCTTGCGCAAATCTTCAACCAGCAGAAAGGCCTCGTCCGCGCCTTCGTCGTTAACGCCAAGCGCTTCCACAAACCGCAGGCAGTTGGCCGCCAGCCCCATGCGCCGCCAGTTTCCGCGCAAGCTTTGCGGCCCACCCAGCAGCACGGCTTCCTCAAGATTGAGAAAGCTGCCGCGCCCCGAGGCTTTTACCCTGCAATGCAGGCTGTTGAGTACATCCAGGCAGCCGCAAAAACGACGCCTGCTGCGGCTGCCGCCAAAGGCGAACAGCGTCAGCAGGCCGTGTTTGCGACAAAGCATTTTCAGCCACAGATCTGCCTCGCGAAAGTGCCCGATTCGCAGCACAAGCGCGTGATCTGCCCATTCGGTCATGGCCTGTCCGCAGGGGGAAACACCAGATTGCGCACCTGGCCGCTCTGCCCCGCCGGAGGCAGTTCTTCACCGTCATACCGCAGGCGCACGCCGCCAGCGTTGCCGAGCTTCAATTCCAGGCTCTTACTGAACGTAAGGGCAAAGGTATCGCCCTTATGCAGCGAAAACTGGCGGGTGTCGGTCTTGTCGGCGCTGGAATGTACCCAGCATTCTTCTGTGGCGGTAATGATAAGCTTGTGAGCGCCTACTGGCACATCGCTGCCCTGCGAAGCGGCAGAAGACGCAGCGGCGGAGGCCGCCGGAGTCGCCGGAGCCGTTGAAACAGGCGTCCCCGCAGCGGGCACATTTGCGGCCGTGCCGCGCACCGGAGGCAAACCAGGGGCAGCAGGCTGGGCAGCCTGACCTGTCGGCTGAACCGAAGCCTGTGCAGAAGTTTGGCCAGAGCTTTGGCCAGGCGTTTGGGCCGGAGCCTGTCCCTGTGCAGGAGCAACAGAGCCTTGCGGTTGGCTGGCAACCGCCGGAGCTTGGGCCTGGGCAGACGTCTGGGCCGGGGCCTGCCCCTGAACGGGAGCAGCCGGGGCAGAAGGCCGACTGGCCAGATTGCCGGGGTCAACAGACTCGGCGCTCTGCAAGGGGGCGGGCTGCGCCAGACGGCGCGTCTGCCGACTCAAAAAATCAAACACGCCCTGCTGCCAGGCAACCAGCACCACAGCAACCACGCACACCATAAAAAGCCCGGCCAAAATGGGCTTGAGGTTACGCCGCGGGGTGAGAACCATTTCGGGCTCATAAACATTTTGCGGTGCAACAGGCTCGGAAGCGGCTTCAAGCGCGCCAAGCGCCTCGCTGACTTCCTCAGCCGAAAGGCCAACATAGGACGCGTATGAACGGATGAACCCCTTGGTGTACGCCAGTGGGGGCAAGGACGTCTCGTCCCCTTCCTCCAAAGCGCGCAGAAGACGGGCGCTGATTTTCAGCCTGTTTGCCGCATCTTCCATGTCCAGACCCCGCTTTTCGCGCTCAACGCGCAAAGCAGCGCCCAATTCCACTAAGGTCATGAAAAGCCTCGATAATGGTCTTGCCGCCCCGCGGGGGCGGCGGTTGCCAGCAAAAAGCCGGAACCACCCGTGGCGGCCCCGCTACATTCTGATATCAATAACGGCCCGGCTGCGAAGCTGGTTGGTGTAGTCCTCAAAACGCTCCATAGCCTTGGGCTGGCGCAGGATGCCGTCGATCATCGGCTTGGCCTGCTCAAAGGTGAGCATCTTGATTTCGCCGCCGCCAGGACGGTACAGGCGCACCTGCGCCTTGCGGCCCTGAAGCTCGAAAATATCCGTTACATCGCCGGGTTTCATGCTGGTGAGGCGGGCCTCCCACTCGGGGTTGAGCTTGTCCCACTCCACTGCGCCCATGTCGCCGCCGTTTTCCTTGTTGGGAGCGATGGAATACTTGCGCACCACTTCCTCAAACGAAACCGCGCCAGACTTGATCTGCGCAGCCAAAGCCGCAGCGTTGGCATTGGGATGATACACCAGAAGGGCCATGTGCAGGCCTGAGCGGTCGTACATGGTGTCCTTGTGCGCATCATAGTAGGCCTTGATTTCATCCGGGGTCACAACAACCCGGCGGCCCACTTCCATTGCCATAACACGCTGACGAATCAAGCCTTTTTCAATATTTCCACGCAGTTCGCTGACACTGGTCTTTTGCTGGGCCAGGCGTTCTTCAAACTGCTTCTTGGTGAGGTTGTTCCCCTTCATGATCTTGGTGATTTCGCTGTCAATTTCAGAAGAAGAAATGGAAACCTTGAGACGCTTGGCTTCCTGCGCAACCAGAATGTCCATGATCATGCCGTCCAGCGCCTTGCGCAGCACGGCGTCCACGGCCTTGGCCTGTGCGGGATCGTTGGGATTGATACGCGCCCGCATAAGATCAGGAACAGCGTTTTTCTGCAGATCGAACATGGTGATAACCTGACCGTTCACCACGGCCGCCACCTTGTTGATCTGTGCGGCCTGAGCGCCAAAAGCGGTCATAAAACAGATAACCAGCGCCAAAATAAGCGTTTTTCTCACGTTAAACTCCCTGCTTGCGCGCAAAAATTCCGCGCTTTATCTGTAAAATTATATCCCAATCCAGCGCAACATGCAATGCAACTGCCGCAAGTGCAGCCATCAGGCAGCCAGCAGCCGGGGCGTGTTGCATGCAAATCCTCAACGCCGCCGCGCGGAGCCACCGTTGTCGCGCTTGCGCTGCTGGTCGCCCGAGGCTTTTGAAGCAGGGGCCGCTTCGGGATTATGCCCCTGATTTTCCAATGCTCCATTGGCCTTGGGATCGTGGGAACCTTCAAGCACATCGCCCTCGTAAACATCATCCTTGCCTGGGGGCGGCGCCTTAATGTCCTCCGTAGCGCCAGAAACATCCGGCACGGCCGGGGCATCGCTGCTCTGCCCGCCAGAGTGGGCCGCCGGGGGCGCTAGCAGATCGGGGACAAGCTCCTTGCCCACCATGATGACAGAATCGGCCAGAGCCTTTTCAAGCCAGCGCTCAAAAGCCTCGGACATCTTCTGCTCCCGCAGGATGCCTTCCACCAGCGGATAGGCCTCCGCCAGACTGATGTGCGCTGGCGGGCGGCTTTCAATCAGGCCAAGGCTGCGCCACAGGCCTTCCTCCAGCCGCGCGGGCGCGCACTGGCCCGGCTTCAGACCGGCAGCGGCCTTGCGCCATCCCTGGGGCAGATCGGTTGGCCGCACATTCTGGCACTGGAGCTGCACTTTGCCGCGCGCTTCATTTATGCCACCGGGAAACACAGCGCAAAAGCCTTCCACGTCCTTGCGCGATTCGCCAGAAATCAGGCACACGCGCAGGGTTTCCGGCATCTGAAAATCGTCTTCGTGGGTCTGGTAGTAGTCGCGCAGTTCGGGCAGAGAAACACGGATGCCCGCTGCAAGAACCCGCTTTTCAAATGTGAGCATGGAAAGATGGTCAAGCAGCAAAGCCCGCCATTCTGAAGAGTCAATTGATTCTTCGGCCAGATATTTTTCCAGCCCGTCAGCGCCGCCGTAATCATTCCTTACTTCTGCCACGGCTGTTTCCAGCATGGCAGGGCTGACCGACATCTGGAGCCGCTGCAAATCCTGCCGCACCAGAGCGTAAATGATCAGTGTGCCCAGCCCTTCGCCGTATTCGCGCCGCATATTTTCCAGTGAAGGAGTGCGCATGGCCCCAAGGGAGGGAGAACGGCTGTCGAGCAGGGTCTGCAATCTGCGCAGGCTGATGGGCTCGCCGTTGACGGTAGCCACCACGCCGTCGGGGAGGCGGGTTTCAAAACAGGCCGCCAGCAACAGGCAAAAACAACAGGCCAGCGCCACGCCTAGTGGGCGGGCCAGCCGGGCAGACCGAGCGCCGATCTGGAAAAAACGCGCCAAAGCTATGAGGGGCTGCATGAATCCGTCCACCATTTTTCCCATATATTCAGACCAGTTTTATGACCTGAAAAACAGACACAGCCGCAAACCAGCACCTATGCCCCGGCTTTAACACGGATACCCTCAAGGGCGGTACGCAACCTGTCCAGCCCCTCGGGGAACGAAACACCAGACGGCATCGGCAGGTGCAGCCCCGCAGGCGGCAGCATGCGCGCGTCCTTCATGGAAGCCGTAAGGGCTACAATGCGCTCGGGCTGCACGGCGGTCTGCCCGTCCGGCCAGACAAGCCGCACATGGTTGATGTGCACATCGGCCTTTTGCACCTGCAACTCGGTGAGGAACTGCTTGAAGTCCAGCACGGCAAGAAAATTGCGCAGTTCTTCGGGGAAAGGGCCAAACCTGTCGCGTATGCCGAGGGCCGCTTCTTCACGCGCAGCGCCGCCAGTGGCGGATGTGAGCGTTTTGTAGCAGCGCAGTCTTTCGCGCCCGTCCTCAATGTACGATGCGGGAATATGCGCAGGCAAGCCCAAAGTAAGTTCCGTTTCCACGGTCTGCGCCTCTGGCGTGCCCTTGAGGCGGCCAACGGCCTCCTCAAGCATTTCAAGGTACAGGTCAAGGCCCACGCGGCACATGTGGCCCGACTGCACTTCGCCGAGGATATTGCCCGCGCCGCGCAGGCGCAGGTCTTCCATGGCGACCTGAAAACCGGCCCCCAGGTAATCCATATCCATGATGATGCGCAGGCGTTCCTCCGCAATGGAGGTAAGGCGCTCCGCATCCGGCACCACAAAAAAGGCGTAGGCCTGCCTGTCGCTGCGGCCCACGCGGCCCCGCAGCTGGTAGAGCTGCCCAAGGCCGAACATCTGGGCCTGATCCACCACCAGTGTATTGGCGCGGGGAAAATCCAGCCCGGATTCAACAATGGAGGTGCATACCAGCACATCAAGCTCGCCATGCCAGAATTTGTGCATGGTATCTTCAAGCTCGGTTTCAGACATCTGCCCGTGCGCCATGCCCACCCGGGCCTTGGGCACAAGGGTGCGCACGTATTCGGCCACCCGCTCCAGCCCCTGCACGCGGTTGTAAACCCAGAACACCTGCCCTTCGCGCTCAATCTCCCGCTCAAGCACCTTGCGCAGCACGGAATCATCCCGCCGCAGCACGGCCGAAGCCACAGGCTTGCGATCCTGCGGCGCGGTTTCAATGATGGAAAGCTCACGTATGCCGGACATGGAAAGCTGCAAAGTGCGCGGAATGGGCGTGGCCGTCAGGGTGAGCACATCCACGTTCTTTTTGAGGGCCTTGAGTTTTTCCTTGTGGCGCACGCCAAAACGCTGTTCTTCGTCCAGAATCAGCAAGGCAAGATTGGGCAGTTTGACGTCGCTTGAAAGCACGCGGTGGGTGCCGATGAGAATGTCCACCTGCCCGGTGGCGGCAGCCTTGAGCACTTCCTTTTGCCTTGGGCGCGTCACAAAACGGCTGAGCAGCCCCACATTGACGGGAAAGCCCGCCAGACGCGCGCGAAAGGTCTGATAATGCTGTTCGGCAAGCACCGTGGTGGGGCAAAGCAGCACCACCTGCCGCCCCTCGGAAGCGGCGCGGAAGGCTGCGCGCAGGGCAACTTCCGTCTTGCCGAAGCCCACGTCGCCGCACACGAGCCTGTCCATGGGCTGGGATTTGTCCATGTCGTCCAGCACGTCCTGAATGGCCTTGGCCTGATCGGGCGTTTCCTCAAAACCAAAGGTCGCCTCAAATTCGTGGTACAGCTCGCCCGGAGGGTCATAGCGGAAGCCCTTGGTCACCTTGCGGTAGGCATACATTTCCACAAGGTCGGCGGCGATCTTTTCAATAGCCTTGCGGGCCTTCTCCTTGCCCGAAGTCCAGCCCGTGCCGCCCAGCCGGTCCAGAGCGGGCTCTACACCTTCCGAACCCTTGAACCGCTGGATAAGCCCCATGCGGTCGGCAGGCACATAGAGCTTGTCGCGCCCGGAGTATTCGATGAGCAGAAAATCGTTGGCAACGGCGTTGACGTCCATGTGATGCAGACCGGCAAAACGGCCAATGCCGTAATCGCGGTGCACCAGCAGATCGCCAGCCTTGAGATCGTCAAAGGAATCCAGCCCCTTGAAGACGCGCGAAGAAACGCGGGGTGTTTTTTCCGCCTTGGGGTACAGGATATCCTCGCCCAGAACCAGGGAGTTGTCCCACGCCAGATCCGCGCCCTGACGGAAGGGTGAAACAAGGGCGAAAAGGCCGCGCTGATCTGGCGCGTAACGCTGCGCGGGGAGAATGCCATCCTGTTCCGCCAGTTTCAGAAACTTTGCGCGGCTTCTACCGGAAGAAAAACTCAGCACCACCTGTCTGCGCGCGCCCTGCCATTCTTTGAGAGCGGCGGCCAGATGCTGCCATGGGCGATCCTGCGCGCCAGCAAGAGGAAAAAGATCGCTGAAGGAATGCAGGGTTCTTTCCGCAAAATCCAGACCGCGTTCTTCCACCCCCATGACCAGAGGTTCGGCGTACACGCGCTGAAAGACGTTCCACGGCGCGGGCTGCGAGCTTTTGCGCAGGGCCAGCGCCGCCGGTTGGGGCAAGGGCGCGTCCTCGGCCTCCAGACGTTCCTTGAGGGCAAGGCGGCCATCCCGCAGGGCCTCGGCACTGTCGGCCTCGCCGGGCAGCAGCCACAGGCAGTCCTGCGGCAGCCAGTCTTCCAGCAGGCTGGGAGCTTCCACGGCGCAACCGGGCAGTAGGCCCACGCCGCCAGCATCCAGTGATTTTTTAAAGGAATAACAGTCGTTTTCGCCAATGCGGCCTTCGGCAAACATGCGGTCAAAGCGCTTGCGAGTAGCCTCTGTCTCGCGCGCATCAAAGGCCAGCGGGCTAACAGGCAGAAGGGTCAGTTCATCGCAGCCCTGCAAGGAGCGTTGGGTCTCCGCGTCAAAAAAGCGCATTTCCTCCAGCGTGTCGCCAAAAAATTCCAGCCTTACAGGTCGGGCATAGCCAGAGGGGTACAGATCAAGGATGTCGCCGCGCCGGGCCATTTCGCCGGGGCGCGTGACCATGGCAACGCGCTCGTACCCCCACTCCACCGCCTGCTCCAGCAGCAGCTCGGGGGCGTAATCGCTGCCCTTGCCAAGCTCCAGCGTGCGCGTGTGGAAAAAATTGACCGGCATGTAGCGCAGCAGCAGGCTTTCAACACTGACCACCAGCACACGCGGCTTGCCAAGGGTGAGAGAATACAGCGCGGCAAGCCGGGCAGCCCATGAGGGTTTGTCCTGCCATTGGCTCAGGGCAGGCAGCCCCAGGCAGGGCCACTGCCACGCAGGGCGCACAACTGCCGGATCCGCCAGAGAAATTTCGGGAGAAAAAAGGGCCACAAGGGAGCGGGCCGCGTGAAATTCTTCGCGGGTGCGGGCCACAAGGGCCACGCTGCGCCCTTTGTCCAGAGCCTCGCAGGCAAGGCGGCAGCGCGTGACCATGCCGCTACGTTCCAGATATATCTGCCTGTCGTTGCTTGAGAGCAATGCGCCGAAAGTGTCCATGAACCTGTGGGGGGTTATATAACAGCACAAGGGGCAGCCTGCGCCGCCCCGACGATAAACCGGACAGCAGCTTTCTGCTGCCGCACTGTACTGATGACAAAACCCGTTCACGGGTTTTGCGCCGCCACCGTCGGCAAAGCCGCCGGGCGGAAATACACGGAAATCTGTCGCTTAACGGCGCGGCAAAGCCGCAGCCTGCTCCTGATTTCCGACCATGCTGACTTTGTCAACATGGTCAAACCGGACGACAGTTTTTTGCTGCCGTCCGGTTTGCAAGTCATTTGCTTCTAGTGGCCGCAGCCGCCGCCGCAGCTGCTGCAACCACCGCCCGTCTGGGGCAGGGGCACCGTGGGTTCAACTGTGAAGCCCGCGTAGGAGAGATCAATCTTCACGCCTTCAACCTGAGCAAGAAGCTCCTTGTTGATGCAGAAGGTGAATCCGCCCTGATCTTCGCTCATATCTTCATCCGTCGCGGCGTCCAGGGCAAGGGCCAGATGCGGCCCGCTGCACCCGCCGGGGGCGAGGTAAACGCGAATGGTGCTTTTTTCCTTACCTTCAAAAAAGGCCGCCAGTTCCTTCTGGGCGCTTTCGGTCAGTTCAAGCATGGTTCCTCCGATGTTTTTCGATACGCTCGATATGTATATTATATGGTAGAGTAACGAAAAACAGGCTGGCCTGCTTCGTCCGGCCAGCGGGAAACCACCCCGCCTTACGCGTTGCTGCCGCAGCCGCTTGAGCAGCTGCTGCAACCACCGCTGTTGCCTTCGGAAGCGAAGGGCACTGCGGGTTCAACCGCAAAGCCCATGTAGGTTAAATCAATTTTTACACCCTGCACTTCTGACAGAAGGGCACTGTTGATGCAGAAGGTGTAGCCGGCCTGTTCCTCGGTTTGATCCTGGTCGTTAGGCTCATCCAGAGCCAGGGCAAGGCGCGGGCCGCCTCAACCTGCGGTCATGTAGACCCGGATGGGATCCTTTTTCTTGCCGGTAAAGAACGAATCCAGTTCCTTACGGGCGCTGTCGGTCAATTCGATCATACGTCCTCCATGATTCGAGTGTTTTACTAACTAAGGTCATGCGTGGGGCTTGTCAATTGCCGCAGGGCTTTTCTTTAAAGGCGAAAACGGCTAGAATGACGGGCATATCCACCTTTGGAGGAACCATGTCCACGACCCGGCTACTGGAAAAAGACGAAATGGCGCGCGTACTTGAACGCCTCGCCTCGCAGATACTCGAACGCCACGCTGCGTGCCAGGATGTAATGCTGGTGGGCATTGAACGGCGCGGCGCAGACCTGGCCCGGCGTATAGCCGCCCTGCTGCAGGCGCGGCTTGACCGCGTCATGCCCCTGGGAACCCTAGATATCAATCTGTACCGCGATGACTGGACAAGCCTTGTGGGCAAGCCCAGCATCGGGCAGTCCCGCATTACCGAAAGCGTGGACGAAAAGGTTATCATTCTGATTGACGATGTGCTCTACACCGGGCGCACCATCCGCGCCGCTCTCGAGGCCCTGCTCGACTACGGCCGCCCGCGCTGCGTGGAACTGCTGGCCCTCATCGACCGTGGTCACCGCGAACTGCCCATCCATGCGGACTATGTGGGCCGCGTCATCAATACCAGCAGGCAGGAACACGTGGATGTCATGCTGGCCGAGCGCGATGGTGAAGACAGCGTAAATCTGACCACCGCATCGTAAAGCAGACGCGAAAAGGCTGACACGGCCTTGCGAAATGCCCATCCCAGAAAAAAGCATTGCCAGAGCGTTAACAGACCCTAGACAGAGCACAGGAACAGAAATTCATTCACCACGCTGACGTGCCGCTCCCCACCGGGCTGCGGCAGCAGATACAGAACAGAGGAAACCATGCCCAAGCGCAAAACCTGACGCACAGCAAGGAGCTTCACGTTGTGGAGCTTACGCGAACGGCGGTCCGGTTTGCGGCTGGCGCATGGTTTCCCTACCCTGCACCACTGACCCGACAAATCCTCCGTTCGCGCTGCCGTTTCATACATCGGCTTCGCCACGGGCCTGTGGCCCTAAAAGGAGGATTTCATGAAATCAGGCTTCAATTTTTTCTCCACCACAACAGGCATCATTGCCACCGGGCTTGTGTTCGGCGTGCTTGCCGTGTTGCTCCAGCAAATGGGCAATCCCGGCAACATGGGCATCTGCGTGGTCTGCTTTAACCGTGATATCGCGGGCGCTTTGGGCTTTCACCGTGCTGCCGTCGTGCAATATCTGCGGCCCGAAATCATGGGTATGGTGCTGGGCGCATTTGGCGCGGCGCTGGCCTTTGGCGAGTACAAGCCACGTGGCGGCTCGGCCCCCATCACCCGCTTTTTGCTTGGGGGCATAGCGGGTATTGGCGCGCTGGTCTTTCTGGGTTGCCCCTGGCGCGTTATCCTGCGCCTTGCGGGCGGCGACGCCTTTGCGCTCTTTGGCCTTGCGGGCCTGATCTGCGGCGTGGGCATTGGCACCATATTTTTTCGCATGGGCTTTTCGCTGGGGCGCAGCCAGGGCCAGAGTAAAATTTCCGGTCTGGTGCTGCCCGGCATCATGCTTTCCTTCGTGGCCCTGTATCTGCTCAATCCGCAGGTGGCAGAACAGCCGCAGAGCGGTGTGCTTTTCTATTCCGTCAAAGGTCCCGGCGCGCAGCATGCACCCTTTATACTCTCCATTGGCGTGGGCCTGATCGTGGGCTTTCTGGCCCAGCGCAGCCGCTTCTGCACCATGGGGGCCCTGCGCGACGTGATGCTGTTCAAGCAATGGCATCTGGCGCTGGGCTTTCTGGCCATGCTGGGTGCGGCCCTTGTTCTGAACCTGTACTTTGGCGCGTTCAAGCCCGGCTTTGAAAACCAGCCCATCGCCCAGCCAGACAATCTCTGGAACTTCCTCGGCATGGCTACTGCCGGTCTGGCCTTTGCCCTTGCGGGCGGCTGCCCTGGCCGTCAGCTCTTTATGGCTGGCGAAGGCGACAACGATGCCGCCGTTTTTGCCGTTGGCCTGATCGTTGGCACCGCTGTTGCCCATAACTTCGGCTTGGCCTCCAGCCCCGCAGGGGTCGGCCCTCACGGCATGGCAGCCACCCTTGCCGGTCTTGCCATCTGCCTGTGCATCGGATTTTTCAACTGCAAGAGAGGCGCGTAATGTCTACCACCATCGACACCCGGGGGCTTTCCTGCCCGCAGCCCGTACTCATGTTTCTTACTGCTGCCAAAGCCGATGAACACGGCCCTTTCAGCGTATTGGTGGATAACGACGCCAGCCTTGAAAATGTCAGCCGCGCTGCCCGCAACCGGGGATTTGCCGTCAGCACGACTGAAGAAGGCGAAGGCATAACGCGCATAGACATCCGCAAGGATTAGCGTTCGGATTGGGGGACTGGCGGCGCGGGTGAGCAAAAACTCCCGAGCCGCCACTGTCGCCCATATCAGCCCGTGATGGCTGAAATCTGCCATTCCTCAGTTCTCGTCATGAGTGCTGTAGCGGATCCAGCGAGCCAGAATTTTCAGGGGAAATCATGACGCAGAACAGTTCTCAGACCAGCCTGCTGCATGGCTTTGCGCAAAAACTGCGCGGCCTGTTTTCTCCCGGCGGCAAAGGTTCGGATATGGATTCTGGCAGCGGCGGCAAACGCGGCTGCAACGATAGGGGCTTGCTGGTTTTTGACCACACTGGCGAGGTCATCCGCGCCGAGCGCCTGCTGCGCAAGGCCGGGCTGGATGTGGAAGTAAAGGGGCCGCCGCCGGAACTGCGCACAGGTTGCGACATGGTGGTGGTTTTTGAGCTGGTGAGCCAGGCGCGCGTTCTGGATGTTCTGGAACGGGAAGGGCTTGCGCCCAGTCAGGTGGTCAGCGCCCACGATGTGCTGCTGGAGCCTGTGTCCCTGTTTCAGATAAAACATCTGGATGACCGCTGGCTGATGGTACGCGCCGCCAATATGAAAATTACCCTTGATGCTGCTGACGGACGCATTGTGAATATTTCAGGCGGCGGCTGCCCCGATGTGCCGTGGGTGGCGCACCGGCTGTGCGGCCTGCGCCTTGATGAAGCCCCGGACCCCCTGACCATGGGGCAGACCCTCTGCTGTTACAGCCTGCAAAAGGCCTTTGAAGAACTGCGGAGGCAAGTCGCATGTGGTGCATAGCAGGAACCCTGCCCGACCCTGATTTTGCCCTCTGCCCTGCTGGCCTTGAGGGCGAAAGCACGGTTGCTGGCGGTTTGCTCCACCTGCCCGATGGTCAGGCCGTGCCCGTGCAGCGGGGGACTGCGGCCCTTGCCGCCACAGCCATTCTTGCCTGCCGGGAGCTGGGCATTGCGCCGCCGCGTCTGTTGCTCGCGGGCGACCCGGGTTCCGGCGCGGGCAGCCGCGCCATTTACGCATGGCTGGAGCAGAATCTGGCGGGCCTCTCCCCTGCGGGGCTGACCTTTCACTATCTTTTCCCTGATCAGGATTGGCACAACCGGGTGCTCATGGCCACGCAGGCCCTTGCCGTGCCGCCAGTGATGGTGGCAGACGCGGGCTTTATGTATGTGGCAAAAATGAGCGGCTATGCCGATGCCTACGACCTTTTTACCCCTGATCTGGGCGAACTGGCCTTTCTGGCAGATGAAAAAGCCCCCCACCCCTTTTATACGCGCGGTTTTCTGCTGGCGCGGGAGGATGACGTGCCGCCGCTTTTGCAACGCGCTCTTGAGCATGGCAACTGCCCGAAAAATCTGATTATCAAGGGATCAAAAGACTACATTGTCGTGGATGGCCGCGTGATCGCCACGGTGGACGCGCCCTCTGTTCCGGCCATGGAATGCATTGGCGGCACAGGCGATCTTGTGACCGGGCTTGCAACGGCTTTTTTGTGCGGAGGCGCGGCAATGGACGAAGCCTGCACGGCGGCGGCCCGCATGGCGCGCCTGCTGGCGCAACTCTGCGCGCCCAATCCCGGCACCCAGATTGGCGAACTGATTGAAATGCTGCCAGAAGCCATGCGCAGCGCGCGCTCAGTGTGGCCGACCACTCTTTCTGCATCATCCGTCTAGTCCGCGCCGCAAGGCGCAGACATGCCCTGCGCAATCAGATTCGTGCAGACGGGCGCGCGCCCCTACCCGCCAGATCAACAAATACAGCACCCCCGCCTACAAAAGACGAGGCCCTCCGTCAGCACGGAAGGCCTCTTCTTTAATAAAACACACTGCAATAATGATATGCGTTCAGCGCGCTACCCGTGATGCGCGGCCTTTTGCCGCCGGGCGCGCAATCGCAAGGCGACGCGCCACAGCCAGCCTGCTGCCAGCCCCACGGCAATGCCAAGAAAATCAAGCAGTGTTTGCGCGGCCATATGCGGGCGGTCAAAACCCCAGGCAGCGGCTTTATTCCACGAGGGATGATAAAGCGCCCATGCAATAGAGGCCATCAAGGCCAGCACACCCAGTGCACCGAACAGCCAGTAGCCGGGGATGGGTTCTTCCCAGAAAAAGGACGAACGGTAAAAACGCCGCCGGGCCATGCACACGGTCAGCAGCACAATACTGACCATGGATGCGGTGATCCATGAAAAACCGTTGAGCAGAGCTCCCGCAATCCCCAGGCAAAGACACAGCACCGCCAGCTGGAACCCGCGCGACTGCCGCCGCTCAAGCCCGTATGAAACAAAGAGCAGCATGGCGCCCGAAATTGCCGTGAGAAAATGCCCCACAGCCAGCGCCTCGTAAGGAATCATGCTGCGCAGGGCGTGCAGCATGTGCTTGCCTGGCGGCAGCATGGCGCAGACAAGCAGAATCACGCCCGCTGCAAAAACCATATAGGCAGAAATGGAGTGCGAAAGTACGGAAAGCCAGCGGCCTGTTTCGCGCAGCATGTCGCTGCGCTGGCGCACCTCGTAAACCGCCAGCAGCAATGCGGCTGCCAGCAGCGGAATGATAAAGTAAATGATGCGGAACAGCAGCACCGCCGCAAATACGGCCTGCGCCTGCGTGGTGTGGGTAAGGTGCAGTATGACAAGCTCAAAAACGCCAACCCCGCCGGGGATGTGTGTGAGCACCACAGCCACCTGGGCCATGAGGTAGCTTGGCAGAAAATCAAGAAACGATATGCCCATGTTGCCGGGCAGCAGCACATACATGCAACCTGCTGCGGCGATAATGTCCACTCCGGCCACAAGAGCCTGGGCAAAGGCAATGTGCGGCGGAGGAAAGACAAATTCCTTGCCAAACAGATGCACGGGCTTGCGCACGGTACAGCACAAGATCAGGTAGGAGCAGGCAATAAGCAGCAGCACTACGCCCAGAATGCGCACGTCTGTCATGGGCATTTTTGCCAGCAGGTCGTCAGGGATGACAGGCGGGCTTATGATAAAGATCAGCCCGCATAGCCCCAGAGCGCCCACCCAGAATGTGACCGCCAGCATCAGCACCAAGCGCACAATCTCTGCCAGCGAAAACCCCCAGGCCGAATAAAAACGGTAACGCACGCTGGTGCCGCCCAGCAGCGCGCCAAAGTTGTAGCTCACAGCCTGCCCCACAAATGAAACAAGCCCCACGCGGGGCAAAGGCAGGGTTTTGTGAATGGCTTTGAGCGCCAGCCAATCGTAGCCCACAAGTATGATGTAATTGATCACCATCAGCAGCAACGAGCAGAGAATCCGCCCGTGCGATATCTGGCTTATGCTTTCGCGAATCTGGGCTATGCTGTAACTTTTAAGCTTATGGTACAAAAGGTACACAGCCAGAAAAAACACCGCCGTGACAAGCACCGACCCAAGATAACGCAAATATTTTTTCATAGTCTGCCGTTGTTCATACAGTTGTTATATGCCGCTCAAACCAAGCGTTTTACGCAGCTCTGCCGTGCTGGCGCAAGCGCCTGCCGCGTTGGGCGCAACTCCAACATATACGCTGGCTCACTGCCGCGCAAGCCTGAACCTCATGTCGATTACATGACATTATGCAGAGGCAGGGCAGGTCTTCTCCAGCCCGCGCGCTTCGGGGCTTGACCGTTTTGCGCCCAGTAGGTAGGGTGTACTTGCTGTTACGGATAATCACCCGGTTACACAGCCGGGTTTAGCGCACAGTCCACTGCGGCCCGTGCAGCCTTTTTTTCGGAAAATACCCCCCATTGCTTGCTCCGCTGCCTGGGCAGCGGCGCTTTTTTTTCGTTTGTGAGGTCAGATTATGGCAACCATGACAAGCATCCCCATTTCCGTGCAAGGCTACAAAAAGCTGGAAGACGAACTGGCCCGCCTCAAGAGCGAACGGCCCGCCATCATCCAGGCCATTAAAGAAGCCCGTGAAGAAGGCGACCTGCGAGAAAACGCCGGGTACGACGCCGCGCGTGAACGTCAGGGCATGGCTGAAGCCCGCATCAAGTACATTGAATCGCGCATGGCGCTCTATCAGGTCGTTGATCTTGATTCCCTGAAGGGGGACAAGGTCATCTTTGGTTCTACGGTTGAGGTTGAGGATGTGGACAGCGGCGAAGCACGCTCCTTCACCATTCTCGGCCCCGACGAGGCCGACCCCGCCAAGGGTTCCATCTCGTTTCTTTCCCCTGTGGGTCAGGCTCTGCTGGGCCGCGAAGTAGGCGATGAAGTGACCGTGGATATCCCGCGTGGCCGCGTTACCTACGAAGTGATCAACATCAGCTTTAAAGGCAGCAACGTGCTGAACTAGGCCTGGGCTGCTGCCCTGGTCTCCACCAGCCGACGCCGCGCCTTTCTGGCTTCGCGGCAACGGTTTTATCCCAGACGTATTTTCCGCAGCGCGTTAACGCGCAAACATAACGCAGTGCGACCTTATGGCGCGCTCCGGCCTCTCTGCACAACCGCAGGGCGGCGGGGCGCGCCTGACAAAAACTTTCCGGTCGGGCCGTAGCGCCGTGATGGCGCACTGGCATATGACGTACGGCTGCCAGCCCAGACCCGCGCGGGCGTATTTATACCTTTACGCCTCTTGGCAGACCCCGCCCGCTTTTGCTACTCTTGCGCGTTCCAACGTTCCGGCGCTGGTTAAAAAGCCGCGCCCACATAACCCAAGGCCTACTATGACTCTAACGCTGCCGCGTCTGCTTTACCTCTTGGCCGCGCTCGCGCTGTATATGCTGCTCTGGCACAATCCGGTGACCATATTTATGGCTGCCTGTCTGTCATGCCTTTCGCTGCCGCTCTACCGGACACTACAAATGAAGGGCCGGATGTGGCGCAAACGCCTTGAAAAAACCCGGAGCGGCCCCCGCTGGCGTAAATTCCGGCTTAGTCTTTCAAGCAGCCTGCCCCTTTATGCGTACATAACCACCCTCCTCTCTTCCATACTAGTTCCCATTGCCATGTTCGCCCTGCTGGTGACGCCGCAGGCGGCGGCTGGTTTTGCGCGCCTGCGCGAGCTGCAAGCCAACAACTTTCAGTTGCCGCCCGAGTGGGTGGCCAATATTCAGCAATGGCGGCTAAACCTTGCAGAATACCCGCGTGCAGAAAAAATGGTCAGCGATTTTCTGCAAAAACTGGATGCTTTTTTCGGCGATGCCATGAGCCTGCTTCTGAGCCGAAGCATGGATTTTCTCGGCGGCACCATGACAGTGCTGTGGACAAGCTTTCTGTTCTTTACGCTCACGGTGATCTTTACCGCCTATGCCCGCCATATCCGCAAAATTTCCGGCAGGATATTCCATATACCGCAAGCAATGCTCTGCCGCTTTACGGCTGCCATCCACCGGGCATTGCGGGGCATTCTGCTGGGTGTTGTGCTGGTGGCTGCGGCGCAAGGCATTTTGTGCGGCATCGCCTTTGCTTTCGCAGGGGTACGCCAGCCAGCATTCTGGGGGCTGCTTGCCACGCTCGTGGCCCCCATTCCCGCCATTGGCACGGCCATAGTGTGGGTGCCGCTTTGCCTTTCGCTCTGGTTCACGGGCAACAGCATGGCCGCAGTGGGCCTGGCCCTTTGGGGAGTTGTGGTGGTGGCTGGCGTGGATAATATCCTGCGGCCGCTCTTTTTGCAGCAGGGCATCAAGGCCCCGTTCTTTGTGTTGATCATCGCCATACTTTGTGGTCTGGCGAGCTTTGGGCCGGTAGGCCTTATTGTGGGCCCTGTACTGCTGGCTTTTGCCATTCAGGCAGTGGAAGAAGGCAACCGCACCTATAGGCACGATGGATAAGATAGACACCATACATTCCGGTTTTGGCAGGTTTGCTCCCGACGATCAGCTCGGCAGGCCACAGCCCGGCAGACTACAGCAAGACGACAAACCCCGCAGTGATGGGTTTGAACCGACAGCTATGGACTGCTTGCGGCGCATGGCGGTATTCAGCATTCTTTTTTGCGCCATATGCGCCACTCTGCTTGCAGGAGCAACGGAAGCCCTTGCAGCCAGGGGTGTGCGCGCTGCCATTTTGGTCAACATGGATACGGGCAAGGTGCTTTTTGAAAAAAATGCCGATATGTCCATCCCGCCTGCGTCGCTCACCAAGGTGATGTCCATGTTCCTGACCATGGATGCCGTCAGCGCCAAGAGGCTGAGCCTTGACGAAAAAATCCGCATCACTCCTGCCGCGTCCACCGTGGGCGGCTCGTCCATGCACCTCCGCAACGGGGAGCGCGTGGCGGTCAGGCAACTGCTCACCGGCGCTGCCGTTGCATCCGGCAATGACGCCATTACGGCGCTTGCCCTGCGTGTGGCTGGCAACGAGCGGCAATTTGTGCGCGCCATGAATCAAAAAGCTAAAGGGCTGGGCCTGAGCCGCACGGAATTCAAAAATCCCACGGGCCTGCCCGCCGCAGGGCAACGCTCCACCCCCCGCGATATTGCCAGCCTTACCCGCGCCTATCTTCGTGCGCACCCCGGCGCGCAAAAATTTCACAGCACCCGCGTTTTTACTCACAGGAACAGACAAATGGCCAATACAAACGCCCTGCTCGGCTCTGTGCGGGGCGTCAATGGCCTGAAAACGGGCTGGACGGTGGCCTCGGGCTACAATCTTATTGTTACGGCCCAGCGCGGCAATACCCGCATCCTGGCCGTGGTTATGGGCGGCACAAGCCGTAATGCCCGGGATGCCATGGCAACGCGACTGATCGAAGCAGGCTTTGACGGCGGCGGTGACCCAAAGAAAATCCGGCGGGCCATGGGCTACAGACGCTAGAAAAAAAATCTCAAAGCTTCAAAACAGTTTTATCGTGAAAATGTTGTGGAAAACTGACCGCTCGGAAGGTCATTTTTTCCACAACATTTTTTGTTCCCGCTGACAAGAAAGGCGGATTCTCTGCGCGGGGAGTGCACATAGACGTGCATGACCCAAGCAAAGAATCCGCCTGACGCAGTCAGCGGTCAAAAAGACCCTAGCGCCCCAGAGCTTGCTCCAGATCGGCGATAATATCATCCACATGCTCAACGCCCACGGAGAGGCGCACCATGCCGGGGGTGATACCGGCTTCGCGCAGTTGATCATCGGTCAGCTGGCGGTGGGTGGAGCTGGCGGGATGGAGAACGCAGGTGCGGATGTCGGCCACGTGAACCTGGAGGGAGATCATTTTAAGGCTGTCGATAAAGCGCGCGCCGGCTTCCCGTCCACCTTTGAGGGAGAGGGAGATGACGCCGCTGCACCCTTTGGGCATGTACTTGTCGGCCAGGGCTTTTTGCGGGTGGCCGGGCAGGCGCGGATAATTGACGGATTCCACGGCGGGATGCTTTTCCAGATAGGCGGCGACGGCTTCGGCATTGCGGCAGTGGCGTTCCATGCGCAGGGGCAGGGTTTCGAGACCCTGATTGATGTAGAACGCGCCCTGAGGGCTCTGGCAGCAGCCCATATCGCGCATGAGCTGCACGCGCGCCTTGACGATGTAGGCGGCCTTGCCAAAGGCCTGGGAGTAGACGAGGCCGTGGTAGGAAGGATCGGGCTCGGTAAATTCGGGGAACTTGCCGGAGGCCCAGTCAAAATTGCCGCTGTCCACGATGACGCCGCCCACCTGAAGGGCGTGGCCATCCATATATTTGGTGGTGGAATGGACTACTATGTCGGCCCCGAATTCAAAGGGGCGGCAAAGCACGGGAGTGGCAAAGGTATTGTCGATGATCAGGGGCAGCCTGTGTCTGTGGGCCAGATTGGCAAAGCGCTCAATATCCAGCACATCCATGGAGGGGTTGGAGAGCGTTTCGCCAAACACGGCGCGCGTGTTGGGCCGGAAGGCCTTTTCCAGCTCGGCCTCGGAGGCGGTCTGATCCACAAAGGTGACTTCAATGCCCAGCTTTTTAAGAGTAACGGCAAAGAGGTTGAACGTGCCGCCGTAAATGCTGGCGGCGCTCACCACATGGTCGCCGCTCTGGGCCACATTGAGCAGGGAGAGCATGCTTGCCGCCTGACCGGACGAGGTGCACAGCGCGCCAACGCCGCCTTCAAGAGCGGCGATTTTCTGCTCCACGGCGTCAACCGTGGGATTGCCAAGGCGGGAATAAAAAAAGCCCGCTTCGGCAAGATCAAAAAGTTTCGCCACTTCGGCGGTGGTGGCGTACTTAAAGGTAGTGCTCTGCACTATGGGCAGAACGCGGGGTTCGCCATTGCCCGGTTCATAGCCCGCGTGCAGACAAAGAGATTCCGTTTTCATGCCGTCCTCTGCTGTGCTTGTGTTGGAAATTGTCGCATGTTTCCGGCTGCAATGCCGTGCGATTCAGGCACCGTAGCGCAAGCAAAGGGGCGAGGCAACCACCAAGCCTGCCTGGGAAATTTCCTGTACGGCTGATGAAGAGAAAGCAAAAAAAGTTCCTTCCTATTGACCGTTTGCATGTAGAAGTATAGGATTCTAAGAAGCAGGTGGTCGCCCTGTGGCGTGAGGCATTCTGGGGATAGCCATGACAATACGCTCTGTGACGCACCGCCCGAGTTTCTGATTTTTGTTTGCTGACAGCGCCGCAAAAAGAGCGGCCTTTCGTACGTTGTAGCGCCGCTGTCTTGATGCGGAGTTGGCGCGATTTTGTTGCGCCGCAAGCGGGCCCTGTGGCGGGGCCGAGCAAAGCCTTTCACTCACTTTTGCCAGGAGGCTATTATGCGTATTGCCGTGGGTCTGGGCAAAAAAGGCGGAGAAGAGCGTTTAGAGCGCCAGGGCATAAGCCGCCGTGACTTCATGAAATTCTGCACGGCGGTGGCGGTGACGATGGGCTTTGGCCCCTCATTCGCCTCCGAGGTGGCCGCTGCGCTGACCGGGCGTCGTCCTTCGGTGGTGTATTTGCACGCCGCTGAATGCACGGGCTGTTCCGAAGCGCTGCTGCGCACTTACAAACCCTTTATTGATGCCGTCATTCTTGACACCATCTCTCTTGACTACCACGAAACCATCATGGCCGCCGCTGGCGAAGCCGCCGAACAGGCCCTGCATGCCGCCGTGGAAAACCCCAATGGCTTTGTCTGTATGGTCGAAGGCGCCATTCCTACGGGTATGGACAACAAGTATGGCTACATTGGCGGCCATACCATGTACGACATCTGCAAAGAAATTCTGCCCAAGGCCAAGGCCGTGGTCAACATCGGCACCTGTGCCTGCTACGGCGGCGTTCAGGCTGCCAAGCCGAACCCCACCGGCGCCAAGGGCGTAAACGAATGCTTTGCCAGCCTGGGCGTCAAGGGCATCAACATTCCCGGCTGCCCCCCCAACCCCCTCAATATGGTCGGCGCACTTGTGGCCTTCTTGCAGGGCCAGAAGATCGAACTGGACGAACTGGGCCGCCCGCTCATGTTCTTTGGTCAGAGCGTGCATGACCTTTGCGAACGCCGCAAGCACTTCGACGCTGGCGAGTTTGCGCCTTCCTTCAATTCGGAAGAAGCGCGCAAGGGCTGGTGCCTTTACGAAGTGGGCTGCAAAGGCCCGCAGACGTACAACAACTGTCCCAAGGTTCTCTTCAATGAGACCAACTGGCCGGTGGCTGCCGGGCATCCCTGCATTGGTTGCAGCGAACCCGGTTTCTGGGACGAAATGTCGCCGTTCTACCAGAACTAGGGGGAATCATGAGCCAGATCAAACAAACGCCCCAGAGCAGCTACACCGGGCCCATTGTGGTGGACCCGCTGACCCGCATCGAAGGGCATCTGCGTATTGAAGTTGAAGTTGAAGGCGGCAAAATCAAGGACGCCCGTAGCTGCGGCACACTTTACCGTGGCCTTGAAGTCATCCTGAAGGGCCGCGATCCGCGCGACGCCCAGCACTTCACCCAGCGCACTTGCGGCGTCTGCACCTACACGCACGCCCTTGCTTCCACCCGCGCGCTTGAAGACGCCATCAACAAGCCCATTCCGGCCAACGCCACCTATATCCGCAACCTCGTTATGGCCATGCAGTTCATGCATGACCACGTGGTGCATTTCTATCACCTGCACGCCCTCGACTTTGTGGACGTGGCCAATGCCCTGCAGGCCGACCCGGCCAAGGCAGCCAAGCTGGCCCAGTCCATTTCGCCGCGTCCGGCCAAGGCAGAAGACTTTGCCGCCGTGCAGGCCAAACTGAAGACCTTTATCGAAAGCGGCCAGCTTGGCCCCTTCACCAACGCCTACTTCCTGGGCGGCCACCCGAGCTACTACCTGGAGCCGGAAGCCAACCTGGTCGCCACCGCCCACTATCTGGAAGCCCTGCGCGCCCAGGTGGAAATTGCCAAGGGCATGGCCGTATTCGGCGCCAAAAACCCGCACACCCAGTTCACCGTGGCTGGCGGCGTGACCTGCTACGAAGCCTTGTCGCCCCAGCGCATCAAGGAATTCCGCGAATTGTACAAGAAGGCACGCACCTTCATTGAACAGGTCTACATTCCCGACCTGCTCATGGTTGCCGGTCAGTACAAGGACTGGGCGGCTCTGGGCGGCACCGACAACTTCATGGCGTTTGGCGAATTCCCCGCTGCTGGCGGCGAACGCGACCTCAACAGCCGCTGGTACAAGCCCGGCGTCATCTATGACCGCAAAATCGGCTCGGTGCAGCCCTTTGATCCTTCCAAGATCGAAGAACACGTGCGCCACAGCTGGTACGAAGGCGACAAGGCCCGTGCCCCCTACGAAGGCGAAACCAAACCCTTCTTCACCAAGATGGGCGACACCGACCGTTATTCCTGGCTCAAGGCTCCCCGCTATGCGGGTCAGTCCATGGAAACCGGCCCCCTCGCTCAGGTGCTGGTGGCCTACGGTCAGAACCACAAGACCATCAAGCCTGCGGTTGACGGCGTGCTGAAGGCCCTGAACGTTGGCCCCGAAGCCCTGTTCTCCACGCTGGGCCGTACTGCTGCCCGTGGCATCCAGACCTTGGTTATCGCCCAGCAGACCGAAAACTGGCTCAACGAGTACGAAAACAACATTGCCAAGGACAAGCAGATCGTCGAAGATTATGCTGTTCCTGCCAATGCCAAGGGCGTGGGCTTCCTGGATGCCCCCCGTGGCGGTCTTTCGCACTGGATCCGCATTGAAGAAGGCAAGATCGGCAACTTCCAGCTCGTGGTGCCCACCACCTGGAACCTCGGACCGCGGGACGCCAAGGGCGCCATGGGTGCTGCCGAGCATGCGCTTATCGGCACCCCTGTGGCCGATCCCAAGCGCCCGGTTGAAATCCTGCGCACCATCCACTCCTTCGACCCCTGCATCGCATGCGCCGTGCATGTTATCGATGGAGAAACCAACGAAGTGCACAAGTTCAAGGTGCTGTAACAGCGCATTGGACTTGCGGTAAATTGGCTTTGAAAAGGGCGGGCATTCCCCGCCCTTTTTTATTTTTGCGGCACAGCAGCAGAACTTTCCCGCATACAGCCTGCAATACAGTTGCGCGAACAGCATAGACCAGAGAAAAATATTTTGGCATACTGCACAGATATGCAGCATTGCATCCACATGGGACGCCGTGCGCACACTGGCAGCAACCCCCACATGAGAGCGCCAACGTGGAACAAAAAAGAATAATGATTATGGGCGTCGGCAATATATTGCTGACAGACGAAGGCTTCGGCGTACGCGCCGTGGAATATTTGCAGGCCAGATACACATGGCCGGAAAATGTTCGCCTTGAAGACGGCGGCACGCAAGGCCTTTTGCTTATGTCCACGCTGATGGATTGCGATACGCTGGTGGTTCTTGACGTGGTGCTCGGGCCGGAAAAACCCGGCACCATCTATATGCTGGAAGGCGAAGACCTGCGTAAAAGCCTGAGCTTCCGCGATTCCATGCACCAGACAGACCTTCTGGACACTCTGATCACATGCAGCATGGCCGGGCACGATGTGCAGGCCGTTGTTTTTGGCCTACAGCCTTTTGACTACCACACCATGCAGGTTGGGCTGACCCCGGAAGCCGAAAAACTGCTGCCGGAATTTTGCACCAAGGTTGTTGCTGCGCTTGCAGAGCGCGGCATCGCCACCGCGCAGCCTGTTGCCTGAGAAAACTCGCTGCAACCGGGTATTCTGTGTTTTTTTGACGCAATGTCGTCAGGTAGAGGCCCGAATTCATTGCGTGAGGGAATCGCGCAACTTGAATTGTCTGCATCGCAGCGACCCGCCAGCCAGCTATCTGCCTTACAATAAAACAAGCCGGGCACGCTATCGGAAATTTCCGACTCGCGCCCGGCTTTGTTGCACTGTCAGCTTTTGTCTGATGCTGGTCAGGATTCGTCAGGGAGCGAGAGTTCGCTGAACAGGGCAAAGCCCTCGGCGCGCAGCATTTCTGCCCACACGCCATCCCCCGCACAAAATGTATGGCTAAAGCTGCCATCATAAATACGGTCAAATCCACAGGATGGCGAGCGGCTCTTTATAATTGCGGCTGTGCAGGCATTCTTGCGGGCAAGTTCCATAGCAAGGGCCGCGCCACGTTCAAAAGCATCCGTCACGTCCTGGCCGTCACGGTTCACAACGCGGTTGCCCGACCGTTCGCAGGGGCTGCGCGGCGTTTCAAGCCCGCCCAGGATCTCAGGGCAGGCAGGCACTGCCCTGCCCTCTTCGACCAGCCGCACCACAAACGCGCAGGTATTGTCGCCGCCATCATAGCGGCAACGTTCTCCTGCCAGACAGGCGCTGACTATGTAGCGCTGGGGCATTACTTGCTTTCACCTTCGGGCAGCAGGGCCGCTTCCCACATTTCCTGATAATACATGCAGGTGCCGGGGTTCCAGGCCGTGGCCGTGGCGTGGTCATAACTTTCGGTTATGGGCCAGTCGGTGTGGGGCTTTAAGGCTTCCTCAAAGGAAGGGGCCTCCACAACAGCCTCAAATTCCAGATTCAGCGTATAATTGGGGCCTTTCATAAAGCGCAGATGATAATGCGGCATAGCCTTATCCTTCGCACAGTTTCGTCGGCAATACCGGACGAACAGTTATCAAGCCCGGAGCAAGGGGCAGTCATGCGCCGCAGACTTGGTCATGCGGGGTGGACGTTGTCGCGCCCCACCCGTTGCATGCCAATGGCGCGCAACCTTGGCCGTGACAGCCGGGCGTATTCATTTGTACCTTGCAAGGGCTGCAAGCTCGTTACAGTCGCAGCACACAAGAGCGCCGGGGAGGAAACCCTCCCCGGCGTTCATATCAATGGGCGTCAGGCACGTCTAGTGCGTGGTCATGACAAACTTGCTGATGACAAAGAGCACAACCAGCAGAACCACGCCGATGCCCCAGCTCCAGTGAACGAGCTTGAGTTCAACGGGATCCAGCGGTTCGTATTCCATCTTCTCGATTTCTTCGTGAAGCTTAACTTCCGTTTTCGTTTCCATAACTTACTCCGTATATTGGACTAGCCAGCCATCACAGGCGGGGTCATGCCGTGGAAGAAGGCATAAGAAATGAACAGGCCCACCCAGATGATGAAGCCGAACAGGCACACGATGTACACAACTGCCAGACGGCCAATGCCTTCTTCCTTCAGCTTGCGGAAGTTGGACACCAGACCGATGCTGAAGAAGGTCAGCAGGAAGAACATGACGCGGAAGCCGTTGAGGGCGCCAGCCATGGACTTGCCGAGCTTGTGCAGTTCAGGCGAAGACAGGCAGAAGAACAGCAGGATCAGGAAGGTGCCAAGGTACCCCAGCACGAAGCGGGGGAAACGATCCATAACGTCGCTCCAGGTCATGGTGCGCTCGCCACGGGTTTTGTCGAACTTGGCAGTCCAGATGTAGGCGAGGACCAGAGCCCACACGCCGATGAACATATCGATGAAGATTTTGACGGTGGTGGTCACCATCACGACCCAGCCTGGCTCCCACTTGGTGCCAAGGCCAGCCATCTTGGAAAGAATCAGGGATTCAGTGATGGCGCCGCTGGCGATAGCGCCGCCGTCAGACTTAACGGCAAGGCCCATCCAGCCACCGGCCACCATGGGTTCGGTGTACAGGAAGTGCTGCGCGATAAAGGGCAGGATCAGCATTTCGATGCAGGTGAACACCACGACCAGCGAGGAAACCATGATCGGCACCACAGGCCGGGCGCGGATGGCGCCGCCGGTGGCAATGGCCGCCGAGACGCCGCAAATGGAAATGCCCGAAGCAAGGGGAGCGGCCCATTCTTTATTGAACTTGAAGTACTTACGAGCCACGTAGTAAACAACGGACCAATACAGCAAATAAGCTTCAACAATGGCGCACAGGCCTCGGAAAATAACGTGACCGGCAAAACCGGCGGCGTCGGCGGCCTTCACGCCAAGTTCGGCACCAAGAATAACGATGGCGATCTTGACGAAAAGTTCGGGGCGGCAGGCTTCGCGCAGGGATTCAGCAAAACCGGGCGTAAGGTTGCCCAGCAGAATACCCATGACCAGGGCCACAATAAGGCCAGCCTCGGTGCTCAAACCAAGCGACCAGGTGATGCCCTGCTTGGCGATTTCCGTGGGGTTGGCTGCAATGTAGGCGTTGGCGCCAACAGTGTAGCAGGCGATGGCGATGAAGAAAATGCAGGTAAAACCATAAAGGAACTTGCCGATGTTGCCCTTCATGAGCTTGATGCCCACAGACATGACGGCGGCAATGAACACATAGCTGGCGATCAAAGCCCCCACGCCAGGCAACATGCCTTTGGATGCCGATTTCCAGCAATCAAGCGGGCTGTTAACCCACATGCCCATTTTGAGGCCCCAGCCCAGCAGATCCAGGCCAGCGAACTTGCCCAGCGCCAGCAAGAAGATGAAGCAGCCGATAAGCAGGGCTACTTTGTCTTCATTATAGGCTTTTGTTGATGCCATACCCAAACTCCTCCGTACAGGTTAAGCTAAACAAACAAACTCCAGCCGCACCTACGCCGCACAGACCACCTTGTTCCATAAAGAACAGAGCAGTCTTCATGAGGCGTCTTGCCGCGGAAACAGCTGGAAACCGATACTTGCAGCACCAATTCTCTGGTCTGCCGACCATTGGCGCACGTGGAAAAACATACCTTTATGCAAGATATTGTCAAGCTTAAGTCCAAAGTTTAACAATCAGTAAGCAGGTCCCAGAGCTGTTTCGCCAGCGGGTAAAGCAAAAAAAGCGCACCACCTCCTCGCCCTTCCATTCACGTGCCTGCACATGTGCCGCCTCCCAAAACCTCGTTGAAGATTGGAGGCATAGCATAAAAATGCAGGCTAAAACATTTTTTTCAGATTTTCTGTTGACACTACCCGGCAGTTTCACATATACACGTTTCTCGCGTTGGGCTGTCGTTCAATTGGCAGGACGACGGATTCTGACTCCGTTAATCAAGGTTCGAGTCCTTGCAGCCCAGCCAACAACACCGCGTCCCCATCGTCTAGCCGGCCCAGGACAACGGCCTTTCACGCCGTCGACAGGGGTTCAAATCCCCTTGGGGACGCCACTTGAGAATAAAGGGTTACATTGAAAAATGTAACCCTTTTTTCGTGCGCTTTCTACAGTCCCAAGGGCGCAGTCCCCCGCAACATTCATTTTCTTTTGCTTTGGCGCCTTCTGCACGTGAGGGCAAGCAGCTTTGTTGGTATTCCCATTTTTTTGCGGAGCCGCGGCGCTACCTCAAGATAGCGTCCCCCTTGCCCATATGGGCAAGCCGCCGCTATACTTGCCATTGCCCGGCCCTGAGGCCGCAGGCCAATCCCACCAAGGAAACCGCCCATGTCCGCATCCCTGCTGCTCAATCCCTTTCGCACCGCGCCTGCTCAAGGCGTGGCCGTTACCGATTTTTCGCCCGCCGTGGCCCTACACGTCCGCGCGTACCATGCCTCTTTCAGCCAGTATTGCCCCACCCCACTGGTGAGCCTGCCGTGGCTGGCGGCAAGCCTTGGCCTGAAAAACGTCTGCGTAAAGGATGAATCGCACCGCTTTGGGCTTAACGCCTTCAAGGTGCTTGGCGGCTCCTACGCCGTGGCCCGCTGCCTTGCCGAGCGCATGCGCCTGCCCGCCGAAGGCCTTGCGCGAGGCATGCTTGACGCCCCCGCCGCCAGAGCAACCGCAGGACAGATTACTTTTATCAGCACAACGGACGGCAACCACGGCAGGGGGCTGGCATGGGCAGCCCGCGAGCTGGGCTATCCCTGCATCATCTACATGCCCAAAGGATCGGACAAAACCCGTCAGAACAACATTCTGGCGCTTGGCGCGCAGTGCAGCATCACGGACCTCAATTATGACGACACCGTGCGTATGAGCTGGAATCTGGCGCAGGAAAAAGGCTATGTGATGGTGCAGGATACCGCGTGGGACGGCTACGAACAGGTTCCCGCATGGATCATGCAGGGTTACCTTACCCTCGCCGCAGAAATTCTGGAGCAGATGGACGCAGCCGCCATTCGCCCGACGCACTGCTTTCTTCAGGCTGGCGTGGGGTCATTTGCCGCTGCTGTGGCGGGTTTTCTGGTGGCGGCCCTTGGCGAAAAGGCACCCCGATTCATCGTGGTGGAACCGCATGCCGCCAATTGCTTTTACCGCTCCGCGCTGGCGGGCGACGGCAAGGCCCATGCCGTGAGCGGCGACCTGCAAACCCTCATGGCCGGGCTTGCCTGCGGCGAGCCGAGCAGTCTGGCCTGGAGCATCCTCAAGGATTACAGCGCGGCCTTCATGTCCTGCCCGGATTACATGGCAGCCAACGGCATGCGTATGCTGGCAGCGCCCGTGAGGGGCGATCAGCCCATTGTTTCCGGCGAATCTGGCGCGGCTGGCGCGGGCGCGCTGCACTGGCTCATGAGCAGCCCCACGGCGGCAGACCAGCGCACAGCTCTGGGCCTGAACGCCGATGCCTCGGTTCTGCTCATCAGCACCGAGGGCGACACTGTGCCGCACATCTATAAAAAGATTGTCTGGCAAGGCGCGTATGCGGATGAGGAATGCGTCTGACAACAGCCCCACCCGTCAACCTCGCACCCATCAACTATGCATCTGTCGGCGCGGGATTCCCTCGCCCCACATCCCGCGGGGGGGCATATGCCCCCTGCGCCCGCTACCGGCTGTTTTCCCATTCCTTTTTCAGCAGGGCATAGAGGCATGTATTTTCGTATTTGGGCGTTCCATCGGCATTGCTGACAAATGAAATGAACTCCTTGAAAAGCCCTTCCCTGCGCATGCCCAGCCGCTCGCACAGTTTTTGCGAGCGGATGTTGTCATCTTCCACATAGGCATATATCCGCCGTGCGCCCTTGCGGGTAAAAAGAATATCAATGAACGCCCTTGCGGCCTCGCTTGCGTATCCTTTTCCCTCATGGCTGGCGTTCAGATGCCAGCCCAGACCATAGGTATCCGGCTCATCATTCGCGGCAAACATCAGCCCGATCATCACATCCTGCTCCTTGAGGCAAACCGCCAGTTGCACGGGGTCTGCGCTTCGCCGCGCAACGTCGGCAACCGCCGCTTCCATCGAATCCAGACGGTCAGACGCAAAACAGTGGACGCGTGGGTGCGAAAGCATTTCAAACAAGCCTGCCGCATCCTTGGCTTCAAAAGGTCTCAGGACAAGACGTTCCGTTTCAAATTTTGCCACAGCAACCTCCTGTATTTCAAAATCATCATCTCTGATCATGGCATGCTCAATGTTGTTCTTGCTGCGCCGCAGGCTCGGCAGAAGGCCCTTTTCGCCGCAGCTTTCCGCTGAAAAAGCGGGTCACTACTATGAAGAACAGAGGCGTGTAATAAATGCCCAAACCTGTTGCGGTGATCATGCCTGTCAGCACTGCTGTGCCAAGGGCGTTTTGCGCGCCGGAGCCCGCCCCGCTGCTGAGCGCCAGCGGCACCACACCAAGAATGAAGCATAACGAGGTCATGATGATAGGCCGCAGGCGAAGCCGGGATGCCTCCACCGTGGCCGAAACAAGGTCTTTGCCGCCCCGGTGCATTTCCCTGGCAAATTCCACGATCAGGATTGAGTTTTTGGCCGACAGGCCAATGATCGTCAGCAGTGCAATTTGCAGGTAGATGTCGTTATTCATGCCGCGCAGGTACACGCCGCCCAATGCGCCCACAATGCCCGTGGGCACAGCCAGCAGCACCGCCAGCGGGATAGTCCAGCTTTCGTACAGGGCAGCCAGACAAAGAAAAACCACGATACTGGAAACAGCGTACAGCAAAGGGGCCTGGCTTGCGGACACGCGCTGCTGATAGGAAAGCCCCGTCCAGGCATAGTCAAAGCCGGGGGGCAGACTTGCCGCGCTTTTTTCCATTGCCACCATGGCCTGCCCGGTGCTTTGCCCCGGCGCGGCGGCCCCTTCAATCTTCACGGACGGTATGCCCTGATAGCGGGTCAGACTTGGGGAAGCCAGAACGGACTTTACGCCGATAAAACTGGAGAACGGCACCATCTCGTCCTTGGTGTTGCGCAGATAAAAGCGCCTGAAATCGCCTATTCCGGAGCGAACTGAAGGCTCCGCCTGAAAGTAGACCTTTTTTGTTCTGCCCTTATCCGAAAAATCATTGATATATTCACCCGCCCAGTAGGCGCTGATGGCGCTGTTTATTTCAGCTCTGGTCAGGCCGTAAGCGCCAGCCTTGCTGTTGTCGATGAGCAGATCATACTGCTCGGTATCGGCCATGCCGCTATACCTTACGCTGGCAACAGCAGCGGATTTTGCCGCACTTTCCAGCAGGGCATCCTTGGCATTGAGCAGGGCCGCGTGCCCTTTGCCGCCGCGATCCATCAGTTCCAGCTCAAAGCCGGAGGAAGTGCCAAGCTCCATGACCGCCGGGGGCGACATCACAACTATTTCCGCCCCGGCTATGGATGAAAACCGTTCCGTGGCGCGCTCCATCACGTCAAAGGCGCTCTGCCCCGGCCCGCGTTTGCTCCAGTCCTTGAGCAGGGGAAGCACCATGGCCGAATTCTGGCCGGAACCGCTGAATCCCCAGCCGATAACGCACATGACGCTTTCTATGGAATCCTTTTCGTCGTTGCGAAAGTAGGCATCAACCTCTTTGACAATCTTTTCCGTGCGCTCAAGTGACGCGCCCGGCGGCAACTGCACGTCAACATACAGGATGCCCTGATCTTCATCCGGTAAAAATGCCGAAGGCAAAAGCATAAACGAAGCCAGGCACCCTGCTGCCAAAACCGCAAATACCACGCCCCACCGCAAGGGGTGCCGCACCATGCCGCTCACGCCACGGCTGTAGCGTTCCGTAAAGGCGGCAAACCATCGGTTGAAGCGCCCAAAGAAGCCTTCGCCCGTTCCACTGGCATGCGCACGCAGCATGGTGGCGCACAGGGCAGGCGTAAGCACAATGGCAACCACTACAGAAAGCACCATTGACGCAACAATGGTCACGGAAAACTGCCGGAAGATTGCCCCGGTGGAGCCGGGCATAAAGGCCATGGGAACAAACACGGCGGATATGACCACGGCAACGCCCACCAGTGCCCCGGTTATCTGCCGCATGGATTTGAGCGCGGCCTCCTTTGGGGAAAGCCCTTCGTCGCGCATGAGGCGTTCCACATTTTCCACCACAACAATGGCGTCATCCACCAAAAGGCCGATAGCCAGCACCATGCCGAACATGGTCAATGTGTTGATGGAAAACCCAGTTGCCGCAAATACCGCAAACACCCCAAGCAGCACCACAGGCACGGCAATGGCCGGAATAAGCGTGGCGCGGTAGCTCTGCATGAACACAAACATCACCGCGACCACAAGCGCGATGGCCTCAAACAGGGTGCGCACAACCGAGCGTATGGATTTTTCCACAATTGGCGCGCGGTCATCGGCATAGGCATATTTGAGCCCCGGCGGGAAAAATGCGGCAAGCGACTGCAATTCGGCCTTGATTCCCCTGGTAGTTTGCAGAACGTTGGCCCCCGACGAAAGCTTGAAAGCCAGCCCCGTGCCCGCATGCCCGTTGAAAAATGTGGTGCCCATGGAACTTTCTTCATTCAGTTCGATGCGAGCAACATCCTTGAGCAGCACTGCGGAGCCGTTTTCTTCCACCCGCAGTTGAATCTGTTCAAACTGTTCCGCTGTTTCCAGACTGGATGAGGCGTTGATGGCAATATTGATCTCCTGCCCCGGCAAGGCCGGAGCCTCTCCCACCTGACCGCCAGCAACCTGGGCGTTCTGGGCGCGCACGGCAGCAACAACATCCTGCGGATTCAGTTTGTACTGGCGCATTTTGTCCGGGTCGCACCAGATGCGCATGGCATTTTGAAAACCGTACAGGGTGATTGCGCCAACGCCCTGAACGCGGCTCAAGGGGTCAACCAGCGAGCTTGCCACGTAGTCGCTTATGTCGTTGGGGCGCATGGTGTCGCTGGCATCGTAAAAAGCCACTGTCATGAACGAATTGTCCACGGCTTTGGACGCCTGAACGCCCTGCCGCTGCACGGTATCAGGCAACAGGGAAAGGGCCTGCTGCACCTTGTTCTGCACCTGCACCTGCGCCGTATCGGCATCCGTGCCCGCTGCAAAGGTGAGGGTAATTTCCGTACCGCCGGAGGAACTGCTGGTTGATTTCATGTGCAGCAGGTTGTCCAGGCCTTTTATCTGCTGCTCAATGATCTGCGTAACGCTGCGGTCAACAATGGACGCGGTCGCTCCGGGGTACTGGGCAGAGATGGATATCTGCGGCAGGGCGATATCCGGGTAATGCGCAACAGGGAGCCTGCCAAGAGCCAGCAGCCCGGCCAGCATAATGATGATGGCAATAACCCAGGCGAAGATGGGGCGATTGATGAAAAAAGCTGCCATACACTACCGCGCCTCGATGGCAGACGCCGCAGGGGTGGCCTTGGCCTGCGATGATTGCACAGGTACACCCCGAACAAGCTCGCCAGGGGTCGCTTTCTGAAAGCCCTCAACCACCAGCATGTCGCCAGCGCTGAGGCCCGCGCCCACAATCCAGCGGTTGCCGTATGCGCGGTCAATGCTCACATCGCGCCGCGTCAGACGAAAAATCCCGTCTTTCGCGCCTTCTTTCTGCAAGACGTAAACAGAGTGCCCGCCAGTGTTGTTCACAAAGGCGGCCCCCTGCGGGATCAGCACGGCCTTGTCCACCGAGCCTTCTTCAATGCCAGCCTTGACGTACATGCCCGGCAGCAGCAGCCCGTCAGGGTTATCGACCACAGCCCGCAGCATGATGCTCCCCGTGCTCTGCGCAACAGATATTTCAGAAAACAGCAGGTCGCCCTGTATCCAGGCCGATTCGCCAGCATGCGCTGCTGTGGCGACCGGCGTATAAGGCGAACCGTCTTCAAGCATCAGGCGGATTTTTGCTGTACTGCCGTTGGCGGATATGCGGCCCTGCGCAAGGGCGCGGCGCAGGCGGATAGCCTCCGCGCTGGATTGCGTCATATCAATATAGACGCGGTCAATCTGCTGGATAACGGCCAGGGGGGATGACTGGTTGGCAGTAACCAGAGCGCCGACCGTAACGGCAGAGGCCCCAATGCGCCCTGACACCGGGGCTTTTATTTCTGTATAGGCAAGATTGATGGCCGCTGTTTCAAGCTCGGCCTCTGCCCTGGCAACGCGGGCGCGGGCCTGACCGTGCTGCGAGATGGAATTGTCCAGCTCCTGCTGGCTGACGGCGTATTGCTTGATCAGCAGCCGCTGGCGTTTTTCCAGCAGGGCAATGGCGGTAACAGCGGCCTTTGCCTCCGCAAGCGAGGCTCTGGCTGTGGCGTGGGCCGCCTGATAGATGGCCGGGTCTATGCGGTACAAGACCTGCCCTTTTTTTATATCTGCGCCTTCTTCAAAAAGACGCTCAATGATAATGCCGTCAACCTGAGGCCGAACCTCCGCCGTTACCAGCGCGGACACTCTCCCCGGCAGCGTACTGCTCAGGGTCAGCTTTTCTTCCCCCAGCACAAGGAATTGCACCTCGGCATGGGCTGGGCCAGACTCCTCCGCCTTGTTGCAGCCAAGCGCGAGAACGGTCAGCCACAAGGGCACGAGCAGCCACAGTCGAAATTTTTTCATACTAAACCAGCGCATTACAAACACCTCTGTTCCCATGTTGGCAAGCAATCCCGGGCTTGCCCTTTTGCCTGTAATTTGCCAGCGTAAACTATACAGTTACTTTAGAGTCAAGGAAAAAATGTAATGAAAAAGAACATGCTCACCTCAGGCGAATTTGCCAGCCTTTGCGGCACGCAAAAAGGCACCCTGCTGTTCTATGAAAAGGAAGGGTTGCTGAAACCCAGGCACGTTTCAGAAAACAGGTACCGCCGATACGGGGTTGAGCAGTATTTTGAATTTGACCTGCTCTCCATGCTCAAGGAGGTCGGCAGTTCGCTGAAGGAAATCAAGGCGCACCTGCATAACATGAACGGCGAGGACTTCCTGTCATTCTTGCAGGAAAAACAGCTCGATACAGAAAAGGAGCTGCGCCAGTTGGCCCAGCGCAGGTTGATGCTCAAGGACATGACCGCCTGCCTGCGCGAAGCCCTGGATTTTGAGTACGACACCATGACAGTGCGGCATCAAAAGGCAGAACGGCTGGAAATGACGCCAACAGGCGCAAGCCCCTCAGAGTCGCAATGGGAACTTGTGCAACGCTTTGTGGAATATAATAGAGGATACGAGCAGCAGGAAGAAAAACCGCGTTATCCCTTTGGCGTTGTCTTTTGCCTGGATGACATACGGCAGGGCAGCTATGTTGAGCGCTACTACTTCACCAGGGTGCGGCGCTCCACGCCGCCCTCCCTCCTTCATATAAAACCAGAGGGAGAATACGCCATTCTGGCCCACAACGGCACAGATGCCTCGCACAGGTTGGCCCTTGCCGATATGCTGGAAAAGGTCAGCGCCGCCGGCCTGACCATGAAAAGCGATGTCTATGTATGCGACATGATGAGTTACGTCATGCAGGAGGGCGGCGACTGCTACGCGGTGAAATACGCCATTCGGGTTGAATAGCAGCATACGGCCTCAATTGATGGCTCCCCGTCCCGCCAGCAAGGCCCGTGCACCCTCGCCCCGCCGATACGTATTTTCCTCTTGCGGGCGGGGCGCTGTAATCGTAGAAATATGCAAGAGCTATACGCTTGCTCCACCTAAATAACTACGAGGCCCATATGCAGGTTTGCAAGAAAATGGCTGACGGCGTTTTGCATGTCAGCATAGCGGGCAAGATCGACACAGTGACGGCTCCGGCGCTGGACAGGGATTTGCAGGAAGACTGCGGCGCGGCGGACGAGCTGGTGCTTGATTTCAGCGAGGTGGACTATATTTCCAGCGCGGGCCTGCGCATTCTGCTGCGCCTGCACAAGCGCATGGTTCAACGCAAGGGCATGCGCATCATCCACTCCAATGAAACCGTGAGGGAAGTATTCAGCATCACAGGTTTTGTGGATCTGTTTACCATAGATTAGCCGCACCCCCGCAAGCCCGCGCCGCATCAGGTTCGGGCTTTCCTAATGCAGAGCGGGCAAGCCCGCAAAGGCGGGCCGCCATGCACAAGTTATTTCACAAATGGCTTTTTATCTGCATTTTTCCCGCCTTTTGCCTTACGCTTGCCGCATCCTATCTGTTGCAGACCCGTCAGGCCGAAGAAAACGCCCGCCACATGCTTTCCACCAATCTGGACGATGGGGGAAAATATCTGCGCATGGTCATCACCAATGCCGCCCACATCCGCGAAATTTCCGATGCTGGCGCTTTGACCAAGGCGCGGGCCTTTGCAGCCATAATCACGCAAAATCCCAATATCCTTAACGTCCCAACCATCCTGCATTTTTTGCGCAAACTGCTGGATGTGGAAGAGCTGAACGTTGCGGACGACCGGGGCGTGATCATAGCCTCCACGGGCCCCTTTGCGGGCTACGACATGGCCTCCTCGCCGCAGTCCGCGGCATTTTTGCCAGCCCTGCGCGATCTGGATTTTGCCCTTGTGCAGGATATTGAAGAGCGCGGTGCTGACCGCATGCCCTTTCAGTATGCCGGGGTGGCCCGCCGCGACTGCACGGGCATTGTGCAGATCGGTTATTCCCCCAAGCGCTTGACAGCCGCTCTGCGCGCCGCTGCGGTGGACCAGATCGCCCCGCGCTACCATATTGGCTCCAACGGTTTTATGGCCATCTCCATTTACGGGGCCGTCATCAGCACGGGCAACGAGGCCGCCGTCCCCCTTGGGGCGAATGTGGATGCCCTCGGTCTCATACAGCCAGACGGCAAGGGGCTGGTTACCATTCTCGGCAAGCAGTACATCTGCCAGAACATAGAGGTGGAGGGCTACACCCTCTTTGCCCTGCTGCCGCGCAGCGAGGTATTTTTCTCGCGCGACAGCATGCTCCTGTACATCGCGGCCTGCAATGTGGTGCTGTTCGCCGTGATTTTCTGGATGGTGTCGCATCTGGTCAAACGGCTGGTCATCAATGATGTGTACCGCGTCAACGAAGACCTGCAAAAAATCACGTCCGGCAATCTGGATGTGGTGCTCAACGAGCGCACCACGCCGGAATTCGGGCTGCTCTCGGACGGCATCAACAAAACCGTGCAGAGCCTCAAGGCAGCCATCAGCGCCGCAGCGGGCCGCATAGACGCAGAGCTGGAATTTGCCCGCGCCATCCAGTGCTCCTCGCTGCCAAGTGTTTTCCCCGCCTATCCCGAGCGGGAAGACTTTGACATTTTTGCCTTCATGCGCGCCGCCAAGGTGGTGGGCGGTGATTTTTACGACTTTTATTTGCGGGATAAAAACCAGCTTGTGATTGTGGTGGCCGATGTGGCGGACAAGGGCATCGGCGCGGCCCTGTTCATGATGACGGCCAAAACCCTGATCAAGAGCCTTGCGGAATCGGGCCTTTCCCCGGCGGAGATATTTACGCAGGCCAACAAGCGCCTCACGGCGCAGAACGATCAGGATATCTTTCTCACTGCCTTTCTGGCCGTGCTTGACCTTACTACCGGGCGGCTGGTCTGCGCCAATGCCGGGCATGAACATCCGCTGATATTCAGGCGCGCCGAGGGCCGCTACGCATGGCTTGAAGCAGGGCACGGCCTGCCGCTGGGGGCCATGCCCAATTCCCGTTACAGGGAGCAGACTTTTCAGATTGCCCCCGGCGACCGTCTGCTGCTCTATACTGACGGCGTCAGCGAGGCGGAAAACAGCCAGGGCGAGCGCCTTGGCCTCAGCGGCATAGAAAGCGCCGTGCTGGGCACCGAGCGAATGGATGCGGAACAGACCGTGCAGGCCCTGCTACGCCGGGTGGACGACTTTGCCTCCGGCGTGGAACAGGCGGACGACATTACCATTCTGGCTCTGGAATTTACTGGTCTGGCATGGGATGAACTGCTCATAACGGCGGACGACGCCCATCTGGAAACACTGCTGGCCTTTCTGGAAGAAAAGCTCAAGGTCGCCCAGTGCCCTGCCGCCACCCTGCCCATGCTGCTGGTTGCTGCGGAAGAAGTCTTTGCCAACATCGCCCACTATGCCTACGCACCTGATCAGGGAACAGTGCTGGTGCGCTGCCGGATGCGCTCCGGGCCTTTTCAGGCCGTGATGCAGTTTCAGGATACAGGCCGCCCTTTCAACCCTCTGCACCAGCCGGACCCGGATACAAGCCTGCCCGCCGAGCAGCGCCGCGAGGGAGGGCTGGGCATTGCCATGATGCGCAAGATCATGAGCAGGATGGAATATGCCCGCACTGCAGACGGCAAGAACATTTTAACCCTCTGGAAGCAGGAAGACGACTGATCGTCGGGGCCGGACGCGGCCCGTCTGATCCGGCCCGCGCCAGCCTTCTGCATCAGGTGCGGCATCCTCGCCGCGGTATTGCCAGTTCTGCCAATGCCCACAGGGAGTAGCATCATGGAAGCAAAAAAATCCATCATCGAGGCAGTGGCAGAATACCTTGCCCCGCTCTTCGGCCCCGCCACCGAAATTCTGGACGATGACTATACCAGAGAAAATTTTGAAGACCTTGCCGAAATGAACGGCAGGCGCTTTATGCTGCGGGTTGCCCTTACCGGTCAGCCGGAGGATGAAGTGTACCTGTTCCGCGCCATTCCGTTTACGGAAACGGAGCAGGCCATTGCCCACAACATCCTTGAAGAATGGGAAAAAATCTTCACCACGCCCCACATAGATGATTACGCCGCCGTGTGCATACGGCAGGCGCAGATCATCGGCATTGCCAAAATACTCTCGCCAGCGCGCCACACAACGGTGCTGCGCATGCTGAATCTGCTGTCGTTCTGGTCGAGCGAAACGTATGAAGGCGACAAAATTTCCTTTTGCGTGGGCATTGACGAAGACGATCCCCGGCCCGGCTGTGTGAATTTTTTTGATGCCAGCAAGGAGGACTACGCCAAGGTGCTCACCTCCGGCTGCGACACCCTGCTTGTGTGCAACGCAGAGGGCGGCATAACCTCATACTGCGAGGCGGCATTGCCCGCAGAGGCCGAGGCGGCCCATGTTTACGCGCCACTGGCCTTTCTGCCCGTGGCCTACTGGACTTCACAAAACAGGTGTGCCTTTTGCCTCAGCAGAAACGGCGACATCCTTATCTTCAAAAACAGGCAGCTCTTTTTTGCCAAAAGGCGCGGCAAGTGGCTGCATTTTTCACATCAGGCCTACCTTGCCGAGCTTGGCTATCAGGGGCAAGGCGGCAGCAGGGGCACCATTGAGGCGCTGTACCTGAGCCTGCTTGATGTTTCATTCCGGCGCAAGGGTGCGTGTATCGGCTTTTTCCGCACAAATGCCGTTACCCCGTGGATGATAAACGAGCGCCGTAACCAGCGCATTGGACAAAATATTTCCCAGGATGAACTGGTGCGAGTTTCGCAAGACAGGCTGCACGGCTACCTGAACGAAATAGTCAGCCAGGGTGATATGCTGGCGCACGATGCCAGCAGCAAAGCCGCGCTGCTGCGCTCGGCCCTGCCAAGCCTGAATTTTGCGCAGATTCCGCGCAAGCTGCGGGCCGAGCTTCTTTCCATTGATGGCGCAACCTTGATCTTTGACGATGGCAGCATTTTTGCGGTGGGGGCTATCCTCAAGATTCCCGGCGGCAGCAGCAGCGGCGGGCGCAAGGCGGCAGCCATGACCCTGGCCGAACACGGCATCGGCATCAAGGTTTCCAACGATGGGCATATCACTGCCTGGAGCCGGAGAGCCGAGGAGGGGCAAGCCCTGTTTGAAATAGGCTAGGTCGCGGCAACTTTTGAGGAGGCTGGAAAAAATGTTCTTTTGTGCGTCCTGCCAGCACGGTTTGTGTGCTCAAACGAGAATAACCGCTCCACCCGGCAATTTTTTTGTCTTGTCATGAAGTTCCCACTGAGGTAAATTAGTGAACAGAGGCTTTTTTATTTTTCTCTCCCGCTTTTTTTGCTTGCCAAGGACTCGGATTCCTAGTATGCATCCTCTTTCAACGATTGGTGCGGGAGGCTCCTTTCTGTTTTTCAATAACTTACTGACCAAGCATATATATTAAAGGTAATGCCCTGATCCCAGCCCTGTTTACCCAGACAGGGATGGGTTTTTTACGCCTTGCCCGCAGTAAGTTCTTTTTAGCCTTCCCACCAGATTACGCTTTCAGGGTGCAGTGACAGCAAGTTTTTTGCCCGCCGGCTTAGGCATGCTGATTTGTCTCGCGCAGCCGGGGCGCAACCGCTACCTATCTTGAGGTACCCATGGGCCAGCTCACCAAACAGTTCGGCAAGATCAAGGTTTCCCTCCCTATCCCACATCTGCTGAATCTGCAGATAGATTCTTACCAGAAATTCCTTCAGGAAGGCGTTTCAGATGCCGACCGCAGCCCAGAGGAAGGGCTGGAAGGTGTGTTCCACACCGTCTTCCCCATTGAGGATTTCAATAAGACCGCCAGTCTTGAGTTCGTCAGCTATGAAATCGGCGAACCCAAGTACGACCAGGCCGAGTGCATTTCCAAGGGGCTGACCTACGAGGCACCCATGCGCATCAAGGTGCGCCTGGTTGTCTATGACACCGATGAAGCTTCGGGCAACCGCACCATCCGCGACATCAAAGAGCAGGATATCTATTTTGGCACCCTGCCCCTGATGACGGAAAAGGGCACGTTTATCATCAACGGCACCGAGCGCGTCATCGTTAACCAGTTGCAGCGTTCGCCGGGCATCATCTTTGAGCACGATGGCGGCAAGACTCACACCAGCCGCAAGGTGCTCTATTCCTGCCGCATCATCCCCATGCGCGGCTCGTGGCTCGACTTTGACTTCGACCACAAGGATATTCTGTACGTCCGCATCGACCGCCGCCGCAAGATGCCTGCCACCATCCTGTTCAAGGCCATGGGCATGAGCAAGGAGCAGATTCTTGAATACTTCTACTCGCAGGAGCACTACCGCATTGAGTCGGCCAGCAGCCTGTTCTGGGAAGTGCGCAAGGACCTGTACCGCAAGGACAACGCCTACGCCGACATCATCGACGCGCAGGGCAATGTCATTGTCAAGGCTGGCAAGCCCATCACCAAGCGCAGCTGGCGTCTGATCTGCGAAGCGGGCATTGAAGCTATCGAAGTTCGCCCCGACACGCTGGACGCCATGTTCCTGGCTTTGGACGTGGCCGATCCCAAGACCGGCGAAGTGCTGGCAGAAGCTGCGGACGAAATCACCGCAGGCCTGCTCGACCGCTTCCGCGAAGCGGGCATCACGCGCATTGCCGTGCTGCACACCAAGGGCACGGATACGTCTTCGTCCATCCGCGACACTCTGGTTCAGGATCGCATTCCCGACCAGCAGAAAGCGCAGGAAGAAATCTACCGTCGTCTGCGTCCGTCTTCTCCGCCTACCCCAGAAATTGCGGCCAGCTTCTTTGACAACCTGTTCCGCAACGGCGACTACTACGATCTGTCGCCCGTGGGCCGTTACAAACTCAACCAGCGTCTGAACCTGGATGAGGCTGACGACCTGCGCACGCTGACCGACCACGACATCCTCACCGCCATCAAGGTGCTGGTGCAGTTGAAGGACAGCCACGGCCCCGCCGATGATATCGACCACCTTGGCAACCGCCGCGTGCGTCTGGTGGGCGAACTGGTGGAAAACCAGTACCGCATCGGCCTTGTGCGTATGGAACGCGCCATCAAGGAGCGCATGAGCCTTCAGGAAATTTCCACGCTCATGCCCCACGACCTTATCAATCCCAAGCCTGTGGCGGCTGTGCTGAAAGAATTCTTCGGCACCTCGCAGCTTTCGCAGTTCATGGACCAGACCAACTCGCTCTCCGAAGTGACGCACAAGCGCCGCCTTTCGGCCCTGGGCCCCGGCGGTCTTACCCGTGAACGCGCGGGCTTTGAAGTGCGCGACGTGCACACCTCGCACTATGGCCGCATCTGCCCCATTGAAACGCCTGAAGGCCCGAACATCGGTCTGATCGTTTCACTGACTACCTTTGCCAAGGTGAACGACTACGGCTTTATCGAAACGCCTTACCGCGTTGTGCGCGATGCCCGCGTGACCGATGAAGTTGTGCACCTCGACGCATCGCGCGAAGGCGGCCAGGTTGTGGCTCAGGCCAACGCCCGCACCGATGCCGATGGCAACCTGCTTGACGAATACGTTACCGTGCGCGTCAAGGGCGAAGTGGAAATGAACCCGCGTGAAGAAGTGACCCTGATGGACATTTCGCCCAGCCAGATGGTCTCCATCTCTGCCGCGCTCATTCCCTTCCTGGAACACGACGACGCCAACCGCGCGCTCATGGGTTCAAACATGCAGCGTCAGGCCGTGCCGCTTCTGCGCGCCGAAAAGCCCCTGGTGGGCACCGGCATGGAAGTGGACGTGGCCCGCGACTCCGGCGCGTGCATCGTGGCTCCCGCGCCGGGCAAGGTGGAATATGTGGACGCCGACCGCCTCATCGTTTCGTACGAAGGCGACGTGTTCCCCAAACAGGGCGGCGTGCGCGCCTATGACCTGCTGAAATTCCACAAGTCCAACCAGAACTCCTGCTTTGGGCAAAAGCCCACCTGCTACCCCGGCATGCCCGTGAAAAAGGGCCAGATTCTGGCTGACGGCCCCGGTATTGACGAAGGCGAACTGGCCCTCGGCAAAAACCTGGTGGTCGCCTTCATGCCCTGGTGCGGTTACAACTACGAAGACTCCATCCTCATTTCCGAGCGCACCGTTCGCGAGGATACCTTTACCTCCATTCATATTGAAGAATTCGAGGTAGTGGCACGCGACACCAAGCTTGGACCGGAGGAAATCACCCGCGATATTCCCAACGTCAGCGAAGAAATGCTGCGCAACCTGGACGAAAGCGGCATCATCCGCATCGGCGCAGCGGTCAAGCCCGATGATATCCTTGTGGGCAAAATCACGCCCAAGGGCGAAACCCAGCTTACCCCTGAAGAGAAGCTGCTTCGCGCCATCTTCGGCGAGAAGGCCAGGGATGTGAAAAACACCTCCCTCAAGGTTCCCCCGGGAGTGGAAGGCACCATCATTGACGTGAAGGTCTTCAACCGCCGCTCCGGCGAGAAGGACGACCGCACGCTGGCCATTGAAAGCCACGACACGTCCGTGCTGGACCAGAAGGAATCTGATCACCTTCGCGCTTTGTCCGACCGCACCCGCGTTCAGATTGCCCCGCATGTGCTGGGCAAGCAGATCGCCGCCGCAGTGCCGGGCAAGAAAAAGGGCGAAGTGCTGGCCGAAGTGGGCGCAGCCCTGACCGAAGACGTGCTTGAGCAGATTCCCGTGAAGAAGCTCGCGGGCCTGTTCAAGAGCAAGGAAGTCAACGACGCCGTGGCCGATGTGCTCAAGTCTTACGACCAGCAGGTTGAATACCTGAAGGCCATTTACGACTCCAAGCGCGAAAAGGTTACGGAAGGCGATGATCTGCCCCCTGGCGTCATCAAGATGGTCAAGGTGCACATCGCCATCAAGCGTAAGCTCTCTGTGGGCGATAAAATGGCTGGCCGCCACGGTAACAAGGGTGTTGTTTCCTGCATTCTGCCGGAAGAAGACATGCCCTTCTTTGCCGACGGTCGCCCCGTGGACATCGTGTTGAACCCCCTGGGCGTGCCTTCACGTATGAACATCGGGCAGATCATGGAAACCCACCTTGGGTGGGGCGCCAAGGAACTGGGCCGGCAACTGGCCGAACTGGTTGACTCCGGCGCGGCCATGCAGGTTGTGCGCGAAGAACTGAAGGGCGTTTACAATTCGCCTGAAATCAGCGCTCTGGTGGACAGCATGAGCGATGAGGAATTCAAGGCCTCTGCCCTCAAGCTGCGCAACGGTATTGTTACCAAGACCCCGGTGTTCGACGGCGCGACCGAAGAAGAAATCTGGGGCTGGATGGACAAGGCTGGTCTTGCCAACGACGGCAAAACCACCCTGTACGACGGCCGCACGGGTGTTCCCTTCAAGAACCGCGTGACCACGGGCGTCATGTACATGCTCAAACTGCACCACTTGGTTGACGAAAAAATCCATGCCCGTTCCACTGGCCCCTACTCGCTGGTGACGCAGCAGCCCCTCGGCGGTAAAGCCCAGTTCGGTGGTCAGCGTCTTGGTGAAATGGAAGTGTGGGCCCTGGAAGCTTACGGCGCGGCCTATCTGCTGCAGGAATTCCTCACGGTCAAGTCGGACGACGTGACCGGACGCGTGAAGATGTACGAGAAAATCGTCAAGGGCGACAACTTCCTTGAAGCCGGTCTGCCCGAATCCTTCAACGTGTTGGTGAAGGAACTCATGAGCCTTGGCCTCAACGTGACCCTGCATCAGGAAGAAGGCAAGAAAAAGCCCAAACGCGTGGGCTTTATGAGAGAACGCGAGGAAGAGGCGTAACAGCCCCTTTCTGCGGCCCCGGAAACGCGTTGCGTTGGCCGTGAGCGGTTTTGCCTCTCACGGCCAACGACAGCATGGCTAACGATTTCAACGAGCTTTTTACAAAGCAAGGTATACTATGAGCCTGGACGATCTTTTCACCGCACGCGGCGCGTCGACCAACGTGACGAACATCCGCAACCTGAAAGCCATCCAGATTTCCATCGCATCGCCCGAGGCCATTCGTGAATGGTCTTACGGCGAAGTGAAAAAGCCGGAAACCATCAATTATCGTACCTTCAAGCCGGAACGCGATGGCCTGTTCTGCGCCAAGATTTTCGGCCCCGTGAAGGACTATGAATGCAACTGCGGCAAATACAAGCGCATGAAGCACCGCGGCATCGTCTGCGAAAAGTGCGGCGTTGAAGTTATTGCCTCCAAGGTGCGCCGCGAGCGCATGGGCCACATTGAGCTGGCCGCGCCCGTTGCCCACATCTGGTTTTTGAAGACCCTGCCTTCCAAGATCGGCACCCTGCTCGACATGACCATGGCCGATCTGGAAAAGGTGCTGTACTTCGACTCCTACATCGTTCTTGATCCCGGTCAGACCAATCTGCAGAAGCGTCAGGTCATCTCTGAAGACCAGTACCTCCAGATTCTTGACCACTACGGCACGGACGAAGTTCTGACCGTGGGCATGGGCGCGGAAGCCGTGCGCAGCCTGCTGGAAGAACTGGAGCTGGAAAAGCTGCGCGCCGAACTGCGCGAAGAAGGCGAATCCACCAAGAGCCAGACCAAGAAGAAAAAGATCACCAAGCGCCTCAAGATTGTTGAAGCCTTCCTTGAGTCGGACAACAAGCCCGAATGGATGATTATGGAAGTCATTCCCGTCATCCCGCCGGAACTGCGTCCTCTGGTGCCGCTGGACGGTGGCCGCTTTGCCACCTCTGACCTCAACGACCTTTACCGTCGTGTGATCAACCGCAACAACCGTCTGAAACGGCTGATGGAACTGGGCGCGCCCGAAATCATCATCCGCAACGAAAAGCGCATGCTTCAGGAAGCTGTGGACGCGCTCTTCGACAACGGTCGTCGTGGCCGCGCCATTGCAGGCACCAACGGTCGCCCGCTCAAGTCGCTCTCCGACATGATCAAGGGCAAGCAGGGCCGGTTCCGTCAGAACCTGCTCGGCAAGCGCGTTGACTACTCCGGCCGTTCGGTTATTACCGTTGGCCCTTACCTCAAGCTGCACCAGTGCGGTTTGCCCAAAAAGATGGCGCTTGAGCTGTTCAAGCCCTTCATCTATGCCGAACTTGAAAAAAGGGGCCACGCCTCCACAATCAAGAGCGCCAAAAAGATGGTGGAGCGTGAAGAGCTGGTAGTGTGGGATATCCTTTCGGAAGTGGTGCGCGAATACCCCATTCTGCTCAACCGCGCCCCGACCCTGCACCGTCTGGGCATTCAGGCCTTTGAACCCCTGCTGGTTGAAGGCAAGGCCATCCGTCTGCATCCGCTCGTCTGCTCGGCCTACAACGCCGACTTTGACGGTGACCAGATGGCCGTGCACATTCCCCTTTCGGTGGAAGCGCAGATTGAATGCCGCGTGCTTATGATGAGCACCAACAACATTCTCTCGCCCGCCAACGGCGGCCCTGTCATCGTGCCTTCTCAGGATATCGTGCTTGGCCTGTACTACATGACCGCCGAGCGCAGCTTTGAGCTGGGCGAAGGCATGACCTTCTGCGCCCCCTGGGAAGTGGAAGCCGCCTATGATGGCGGACAGGTTTCGCTGCATGCCCGCGTCAAGGTGCGCATGCCCGATGGTCACGTGTACGACACGACCCCCGGCCGTGTGCTCGTGAGCGACATCCTGCCCGAGAAGCTGGGCTTCGAACACGTCAACTGCGTGCTCACCAAGAAGAACATTGCGCGTCTCGTGGGCGCGGCCTACCGCCACTGCGGCATCAAGGCCACGGTCATCCTGTGCGACCGCCTCAAGGACATGGGTTACGAATTCGCCACCAGAGCGGGCGTGACCATCGGCGTGAAAGACCTCACCATTCCTGAAAGCAAGAAGCACATTCTGGCTGCCTCGCAGGCGGAAGTGGACGACATCGAACATCAGTACCGCGACGGTATCATCACCCGTACTGAAAAGTACAACAAGGTGGTTGACGTGTGGACCAAGGCCACACAGGACGTTTCGGCAGAGATGATTAAAGATATCTCTTACGACATCCTCACCGATCCCAAGACCGGCAAGCAGGAAAAGAACCAGAGCTTCAACCCGATCTTCATGATGTCCAATTCGGGCGCTCGTGGTAACCAGGACCAGATGCGCCAGCTCGCGGGCATGCGCGGTCTTATGGCCAAGCCTTCTGGTGAAATCATTGAAACGCCTATCACCTCTTCGTTCCGCGAAGGTCTGTCGGTGTTGCAGTACTTCACCTCCACCCACGGTGCTCGTAAGGGTCTTGCCGATACCGCCCTCAAGACGGCCAACTCCGGTTACCTTACCCGCCGTCTGGTCGACGTTGTGCAGGACGTTATTGTCTGCGAACACGACTGCGGCACTGTGGACGGCATCGAACTGACCCACCTCAAGGACGGCGGCGACATCAAGACCCCGCTGGCCGAGCGCGTCATTGGCCGTGTGCTGCTCTACCCCGTGTTTGATCCCGATGATCCAAACACCGTGCTGATGCCCGAAAACACGCTTATTGAGGAAAAGGAAGCCCAGCTTATCAGCGACAAGGGCATTTCCTCCATCACCGTGCGTTCGCCCCTCACCTGCCAGGCCGAACGCGGCATCTGCGCCCTCTGCTACGGGCGCGACCTTGCCCGCGGCCACCTGGTCAACACTGGCGAAACCGTGGGTATCATCGCGGCCCAGTCCATCGGTGAACCTGGCACGCAGCTTACCATGCGTACCTTCCACATCGGTGGTACGGCTTCGAGCACCATTGAAAAGAACAAGTTTGAAGCCCAGAACGCGGGTCGCGTTATCCTGAACCGCGTGCGCGCCGTCACCAACCGCGACGGCGTGGAACTGGTGCTCGGCAAGAGCGGCCAGCTCACCATTGTGGACGCTCAGGGCCGCGAACGCGAAAAATACATTCTGCCCAACGGCGCACGCCTGCTTGTCCATGACGGGCAGGAAGTGACCAAGGGCGTTGTGCTGGCCGAATGGGATCCGTTCAACGAACCCTTTGTCTGCGAAGAAGAAGGCGTTATCCGTTTTACGGACATCATCGACGGCAAGACCGTGCAGGAAAAGGTGGACGATATTACCCGTCAGGCATCCCTGACCATTATGGAATACCGCACCACCAACTTCCGCCCGTCCATCTCCATCTGCGATGAACACGGCAGCGTCAAAAAGCGTAGCCACGGCGGCACTGCGGCGGTCTACACCCTGCCCGTCGGCTCCATCATCATGATCAAGGACGGCGCAGACATCCAGGCTGGCGACATCATCGCCCGTAAGCCCCGCGAAACATCCAAGACCAAGGATATCGTGGGTGGTCTTCCGCGCGTGGCCGAGCTCTTTGAAGTTCGCAAGCCCAAGGACATGGCCGTGGTTTCCGAAATCGCGGGTACTGTCACCTACGCTGGCGAATCCAAGGGCAAGCGCAAGCTGGTTGTTACGCCTGAAATCGGCGAGGCCAAGGAATACCTTGTGCCAAAGGGCAAGCACATTACCGCTGCTGACGGCGACTTTGTGGAAGCGGGCGATCCGCTGACCGAAGGCTACCCCGAACTGCACGACATTCTGCGCACCCGTGGCGAAAAGTACCTTGCCCGCTACCTTGTGGACGAAATCCAGGAAGTCTACCGCTTCCAGGGCGTGGGTATCGACGACAAGCACATCGAAGTTATTGTGCGTCAGATGCTCAAGAAGGTTACGGTTCTCGATTGCGGCGGCACCAGCTTCCTCGTGGGCGAGCAGGTGGACAAGGCCGAATTCAAGGCCGAAAACCAGAAGGTCATTGCCGAAGGCCGCAAACCCGCTACAGCGGAACCGCTGGTGCTGGGTATCACCCAGGCTTCGTTGACCACATCCTCGTTCATCTCGGCGGCTTCCTTCCAGGAAACCACCAAGGTGCTCACCGAGGCTTCCCTCAAGGGCAAGATGGACTACCTGCGCGGCCTCAAGGAAAACGTCATCGTGGGTCGCCTCATTCCTGCCGGTACCGGCTACCGCGAATACGTCAACGGCGATATCGTGGTTCCCGACCAGAAGGAACGTCCCGACAAGTTCCTTGAAGACCTTGAAGAAAATCCTGTCCTGGTTGACCTGAACAACTAGGCAGACAGAATAAACCGGGCCACGGCCTGGAGACTCTGACAGCCCCCTTCGGAAGTTCGCTTCCGAAGGGGGCTTTACGTTGGCGCGCATAGAGCCAGCGGCGCATCCACTCCCAAGCTCTGGCTTGTCCCCAATATGCAACCTCTACGGAGGCAGGCTCACCCACGGCATGTCGCGTCTCAGCAAGCTTCACTATTCACAAAACCCTGCCGCCACTTGTCGCCTCCCGCCTTGGGCACCTCCGCATCAGCCAGAGCCTCCTCACGCCCCACACTGCCCCCTAGAACCGTCCAATCAGGTTCACAGGAAGCACAATCCATATTGAGCGCCACGAATAAGCCGACCCCCTTTACGCAGCCGCAAGTTCCCCACAGTTATGCATTGTGCAGGTTATCAAGAGGCTAACTGGTCATTTGCGTTGCGGTTCTTTGGAGATTGTACACACAAACACCATTACTTATATAAACAATAAGCAATCATTTAACTACGTTTATACGCCAATCATATGCACTTTTTCATAAAAATATTTTTTAAAACATTAACTGTATTATTTTACTATGCTATACCTGTGTTTATTACAATATCAATACATTAGCTTTTGCGCCGATTGTGCAATTTTTCTCATTCAAGATAGATTGTTAATCCTTTCAATGCTTGAGCTTAACTTGAAGTTTTTTGCATAAAAAAATCCATACCTCGTTGACACAGTATGTTTAATATGAGAATAGTTTTGTACGGATTAATTACATCAAGTTTTTTATTAATTAATTGCTCTTTTTAACCGCCTCATATAAACTGGGGCGCGACTGCGGAAGACGCAGGGGGTTGTTATGTCAGCTTTGTCAGAACGCGATTATCTGGCCGATGAAATTTGCGAACTGTTCACCAAGCTCACAGGCGATGCGTATGCCGAAGACATGGCACGTGCGCGCAAGCTGGCCGAAGGGGGAAACCCTCACGATCACTGGCTGCACACCACCAGGCTTGACTACGAATCGCGCCTCTTCATGTACATGGCGGCGGCTTTTGCCATGCGCTGCATGAAGGGCGAACCCTACAAGTGCGCCGTCTTCATGCGCAGCGCGGCCGAGGCCCTTAGCCAGCCCCAGGACTAGGCGAATGTCGACAACGGGAAATCCCGACGCATGTGCGCGGGATTTCCCCAATTGTGCCCGGCACAATTCAGGCCGGGGAAACACCATCTGGATTTTGTCAGGAAGCAAGGATCCATCATGCGGGAAAAACTTATCAGATTCAGAACCACTCTCCCCTGCCTGTTATTATTGATCTGTGGCCTGGCGGCTTTGCCCGGCGCGGCGTGTGGCAACGAGCTTGTGCCCGTTACCACGCCAGCCGTGAGCAAGCCAGAGATGCCCAAGGTCTTTTTTCCCCATGACAAGCATGTGGACGCAGTGGAGGCCATGAACGGCGACTGTTCAACCTGCCACAACATGACAGATGCAGGCATGTCTGAAACCCTCAAGGACGTAACATCGGTTCCGGCGAAAAAGCAGGTTGCTTACATGCACACCGCCTGCACCGATTGCCACGTCAAAGCTGGCAAGGGCCCGCGTCTTGTGGACTGCCGAGTCTGCCACAGCGAACGCACCGCATCTGAGTTTGCCGGCAAGAAGAAATAGCCAGTAGGCTCAAGGTACACCGAAGAATACGTTAGGAGGCAGATCAGATGCTGGATTTCATTACCGGACCACTTTTCATTATTTCAATTGCCGTATTTGTCGTCGGCCTGCTTGTACGCGCAGTATTGTACGTGCGCGGTCTGGATGCACGCCTTGAGCGCGTGGCATACAGCTATCATACCGAGCGCTCCATCCCCGGCGCGCTTGCTTCCATTTTCAAATGGCTTATCCCTGGCGGCACCAGCGGCTGGCGCGCCCAGCCGGTTGCCACCATTCTTTTCTTTCTTTTGCATTTCGGCGCTGTGCTTATACCGCTGTTTCTTCTTGGGCACACGGTTCTGCTTGAAACCTATGTGGGCATAAGCCTGCCGTCGCTCCCTGGCGGCGTTGCCGATGTGCTTGCCATCATGGCTCTTTCCGGCATTGTTCTGCTTGCCTTGCGGCGTCTTTCCTCACCGGCGCTCAGGCAGCTCAACAGCGGCCAGGATTGGCTTATTCTGCTTTTGACCTTTCTGCCCTTTGCCACGGGTCTTATGGCGCGCCTTGACGGCGGCGCCTATCAGACGTGGATGATAGCCCATGTGCTCAGCGGCGAACTGTTTCTTCTGCTGGCCCCCTTCACCAAGCTTTCGCACATTGTCCTCTTCTTTATGTCCCGTGCGCAGATCGGCATGGACTTTGCCATTAAAAGAGGCGGCGCAACGCGCGGCGGCGCTTTCCCCTGGTAATCGGGGCAAACGAATTATCTTTTCGCCTGAAAGGAGCGAACCATGTCCGAATTGCTGTGCACCCCAACCCCCGTCACCACCAAGGAAGGCATCCTTGATCTGCTGAAGGACAAGGGCGGGGCGCAATATTATGCCCAGATGAAGGAAATGAAGGTCGATCAGGAAGCCCTGGCCCGCGACCTTGAGCAAACCTGCAAATCGCGCACCCGCACATGGCTCAGCGTCTGCGCGCACTGCGCCATGTGCGCGGACAGCTGCTTTTTCTACCGCACCAACAACAACGATCCCACGCAGATTCCCTCGTACAAGATTCAGGCTACGCTGGGCGAGCTGCTGCGCCGCAAAGGCAAGGTTGACGCCGAGTTCATGATCAAGTGCATGGACGCGGCCTGGGGCAAGTGCACCTGCTGCAACCGTTGCGCCGTTTACTGCCCGCACGGCATTGATACAGGCGTTATGTTCAGCTATTTGCGCGGCATCCTCTTCAAGCACGGCTTCATCCCGTGGGAAATGAAAATCGGCTCCGGCATGCACCGCGTTTACGGGGCGCAGATGGACGTGACCGAAGAAGACTGGGTTGAAACCTGCGAATGGATGGTCGAAGAACAACAGGATGAATGGCCCGATCTGGAAATTCCTGTTGAAAAAGAAAACGCGGACGTCATGTACATTCTTAACGCCCGCGAAGTAAAGCACTATCCTGAAGACATAGCTCAGGCCGCCATTCTCTTTCACGTGACGGACACCAACTGGACAGTGCCGCGCGAAGGCTGGGAGAACACCTCTCTCACCATGTTCGCTGGCGACTGGGAAGGCTGCGCGCAGAACGTCAAACGTATCTACGCCGCCATTGAGCGCATCAAGCCCAAGGTGGTTGTGGGCACGGAATGCGGCCACGCCCACCGCGCCACAGTTGTTGAAGGCCCCTACTGGGCCGGACGCGAAAGCGGTGATCCGCCGGTGCGCTTCATGCACTATGTGGAATGGATTGCAGAGATGCTGCGCACAGGCAAGATCAAGATTGATCCTGCCAAAAAGCTCAAGATGCCCTGCACCCTTCAGGATTCGTGCAACTATGTGCGCAGCCACGGGCTTGGCAAGGCCACCCGCGAAATCATGAGCTACATTGCAGAAGATTTTCGCGAAATGGACCCCAAGGGCGACCACAACTTCTGCTGCGGTGGCGGCGGCGGCCTTAACGGCATCGGCCTGTACCGCAAAGAGCGCAACGTGGGCCTGAAAAACAAGCTGGACCAGATAAAGGCAACCGGCGCGGAACTGGTCATAAGCCCCTGCCATAACTGCTGGGACGCCATCCGCGACATGATGGAAGTATACGAGGAACACAACATCAAGTGGTCGTTCCTCAAGCCGCTGCTGGTTGATATGATGATCATTCCGGATCACATCAACCACAACGAAGTATAAAAAGATGGGCCGTCTGTGTGGCAGACGGCCCAACAAAGCAAGGGTTCCAAGGGACCTGAAAAAACTCGCCGTCTGCCGCGCCAGCATTTGTCCTTTTGCCTGACGCGTATAACGGAGCGAACCACAGCCCTGACGGTCGGGTACTATCCCAGCCCGACCGTCAGGCGAGTATCAAAAACAAGAGCGCTATGCCATTGCGGCGCTGACGGTAGAAAGCAGCGCTTCGCTCGAACAGTTTTTTGAAAGAACAGGAATCCCCGTTCCAAAGCACACAGGCCGGGGCCCAACAGATGTGCACACCACCGCCGGGAGCGACCTGGTGCTCGCATTGCGGCGCAAACGACTGTACATGATGGTGCCGGACGTTCCCTCCAGCTCCACATCAAAAACAACGCAGTCGGGCCTGTCGCTGGCAATCTTGGCCAGGCTTTCAGCACAGGTGCTGGCGGTGCTTACCCGGTAATTACACTGCTGAAGGGTTTGGGACAGTCTGCTTTGGCTTTCGGCATCGCTGTCTACCAAGAGAATATGCTTTTGCATTGGTGCCTCCGAAGTCGGTCTCCGGCAGAAGCGGAGAAGAGGGTTGCGCCACCCTGCGGCGGGTGGCTTGCCGCGGCGCTGAAGCACTACTCTGTCGAACGGAACTAAGAGTCACAGCTTCGAGCGAACTGTTCATGGAACGGGCGACCATATCCCAGGCGTCCAGCGCAGTTTTGCCCCTGGGGGCAACATTGCTCACACCGGGCAGGGAAATGCCGCCTTCAACTGCAATAATTATGTCGGCCAGCGTTATCTCATCAGGAGTGCGCGCCAGCATGTGGCCTCCGGCAATGCCACGAACGCTTTTGACAATGCCCTCTGACTGAAGCAGCCGCATGATTTTTTGAACAAACTTTTCAGATATGCCTGTGCAGACCGCAAGCTCGGACGCAGAGGCAGGAATGTCGTCATCTTGTTCAGAAAGGCACAATAACAAGTGCAAAGCATGGCAGGCCATTGTCGAAATACGCATAGTCATTCCTTATTTTGCAGGAGACAATAATTATCTCTAAACCGTATCTGTCTAATTTAGACTGTTCTACTCAACTTTTTAGCGCACCATAATAACGGCGTCAAGCGGGTGCGGGCGTGCCAAAATGAGCGCCAATGCCCAGATTTCGTCATGCTTTCAATGATGTGAATAGTTTCGCAACCTTTTGGCGAAGAAAAAAAAATACTGCCCATAGCAAATATAATGTGTTAGATTTGTGCGTCATTAGTCATAGCTAGCCGCAGCATCGGCGTAGAGACGCCGGCAGTCATGGCAGATGGAACCTATTCAATCTGCACACAAGAGGGACCCGCAATGAAGCTTTCTGCAAAAACCCGGTATGCCGCCAGGATCCTGCTTTTTCTGGCAAAAAACGGTCTTGAGAAACCGGTCTCTTCAAGCCAGTTGGCTGCACAAACTGGCATAAGCTCACAATTCAGCGAACAGATCTTGCGCCAGCTGCGTCTGGCTGGCATAACGGGCAGCATCCGCGGGGCCAAGGGCGGCCATGTGCTTTTGCGCAAGCCCGAAGAACTCACATTTGGGTGCATTGTCAAACTGATGGAAGGCGGCATCGAACTGACAAACTGCATGGAAAAGCCCGGCGAGTGCGCGCGTTTTGATGGATGTGAAGTCAGAAAAGCCTGGGAGAACCTGCAGGCGACACTTGATGGCGTTTTTGAGTCAATTACACTGCGCGATCTCATGCACGACCCGCACATTCTCCTGTAGGAAGCACGGTTTCAATCGCAGAATCCTTTTATACAAGCATACCATTTGACATACAAAGGTCGGCATGAGCCGACCTTTTTTATTGCCTCAATATTACTGATAAATTTTATCGTACTAAAAAAGTATATAATTTTTCATCCCAAGCTTGTTAAAAAAATTTTTTAGTTTGGTTGAAAAAAAATTTTTATAGGTGTAATCTACTTGATTTAGTTAAATAAAATTAGGTTAATCCAGATTAAGTTTACTGTATTGTTTCCATCTGACATCTTTGCATTTTTTGTAATTTTGAGTATCAGGGGGGTCACCGTACACCTTGACTATGTCGACTATTGTGATCAATTCCTGATTACAACGGTCAGATTTAACTCAGGCGTCGGCCCATTAAAAGGAGAGGTTGCAGGCAGGCAGACGCATGCCGGGCTTGAAAGCGTGTCGGCTGTGCCGGCCGCAACTAACCCACGATTTAGCGGCATCTTGACCCCACGGGAGTAAACGCATGACCACACTTTTTTACATTCTTGGCTATCTGGCGGTAGCCGGCTTTTTCTGCATGGCCTACCTCAAGATCAAATCGTATCTTGCAGCCAGCCCCCTGCACGTGCGCTGGGAGCTGTACCCCGTGCCTCACGAAGGCTCCAAGACGGTGTACGGCGGCAGCTTTATGGAAGAAAAGGACTGGTGGACCAAGCCTCGTCACATCGCTCACATGGGCGACGTCAAGGCCCTGCTGACCGAAGTGCTTTTCCTGCACGCCACCTTTGAACACAACCTCAAGCTCTGGGTGCGCACCTATCCCTTCCATGTGGGCATGTACATGCTCATGGGGGGCACCATCGTGGTGCTGTTTGCCGCCATCGCGCAGGTTCTGGGCCTCAACCCCCAGGGCGGTCTGATGATCTTTGTCGGCAATGTTATCAGCGCCTGTGCCCTGGCTGGCACGCTGTGCATCATTGTGGGCGGCGTCAGCCTTGTTTTGCGCCGTCGCGCCGATGAAGGCCTGCGCCGCTACAGCACCCCCGAGCATTACTTCAACCTGCTTGTCTTCGTGCTCTTCGGCGTGCTGGGCCTGGCTGCCTGGGCTACCGCTCCTTCCTACTTCGAGCTGGCCCGCACCTTCATGTACAACCTGATCACGTTCCACTTTGCCCCGCAGACCAACGTGCTGTTCAGCCTGCACCTGCTGGTGGGCTTCTTCCTGCTGATCTGGATTCCCATGACCCACATGGGCCACGTCTTCATGAAGTACTTCACCTACCACGACATCCGCTGGGGTGACGAACCCACCAACTACAGCCCCAAGAACCAGCAGAAGATCATGGACGCCCTGAAGTTCAACGTCACGTGGTCTGCCGATCATATCAATGGCGATGGCCAGCCCAAGACCTGGGTTGATGTGGCCACCACCAATCCCGCAGCCCCCAAGAAGGAAGACTAGGGAGTTCCATCATGAAAGATAAACTGCAATTGAAAGATGTTTCCACTGCCGAAGGGCAGATGGTCAGCATTGACCTCAAGGATATTCCTGAGCTTCCCCTGGACGTGCATACCATGCCCTGGAAGCCCTTTACAGATGAGCAGAAGCAGAACACCGCCTGCATCCTTGACGATGTGTGCGTGCTGAACATTCCTGTGCCCAAGAACAAGGAAGAAGAAGAGGAGCTGGTCAACAAGTTCCTCAACGGCATGCGCAAGCTGTTCACCAAGGAAAACAACTGGACCTTCCTGCCCATGCTCGAAACCAGCATGGACTACTGCGCCCAGTGCAACTCCTGTTCTGATGCCTGCCATCTGTACGAGATGTCTGGCAAAAACGAAATGTACCGGCCCAACTTCCGGTCTGAAATCTTCCGCCGCATCTACAAGCAGTATGTGAAGAAAGAACCCTTTGCCAAATGGCGCTACGGCGACATGGGCCTGAACTGGAAGACCGTGGCCCGCCTGGGCGAACTGGCCTACCGCTGCAACCTTTGCCGTCGCTGCGCGCAGACCTGCCCCATTGGTGTGGACAACGGCCTGCTGGCCCGCGAAATCCGCAAGCTTTTCAGCCAGGAGATGGGCATCTACGCCCGCGAACTGCACGAAAAGGGCACCATGAACCAGATGAAGTGCGGGTCTTCCACCGGCATGACGCCTGAAGTGGTGAAAGAAAACGTGGAGTTCATCGACGAGGACTACACCGAAATCACCGGCGTGGGCATCCACACTCCCTTTGACGTGCAGGGTGCAGACATCATGCTGCTGCACAACGCTGGCGAAGTGATGGCCTGGCCTGAAAACATCGCCGCCTTCTCGCTGATCTTCCAGGAAGCCGGTCTTTCATGGACGCTCTCGAGCAAGGCTCTGGCGTACGACGGCGTGAACTACGGCGTGTTCTACGACGACGCCCAGACCGCCCGTATTGCCCTGCAGCACATGATGGCCGCCAAGGAACTTGGCGTTAAGAAGATCGTCATCGGTGAATGCGGCCACGCCCACAAGGCCCTGACCGTTATCGCCGACCGCGTTATCCCCTTCGAATATCAGGTGCCGCGCGAAAGCTGCTACGTGACCCTGCACGACATCGTCATGTCGGGCCGCCTCAAGCTTGATCCTTCGCGCAACAACTTCCCCGTGACCCTGCACGACCCCTGCAATATCGTGCGCCTCATGGGCATTGTTGAACCCCAGCGCGAAATCGTGCGCAAGATTGCGCCCATGTTCCGCGAAATGCCCTGCCACGGTGTGGACAACTACTGCTGCGGCGGCGGCTCCGGCTTTGCCATCATGACCCGCAACAACATCGAGCAATGGCGCGGCAACATCTCTGGCCGCAAAAAGATGTGGCAGATCGCCGAAGCCTTCAAGGATTGCCTTGGACCGGAAACCCGCAAGTACATCTGCGCTCCCTGCTCCAACTGCAAGGGCCAGATCCGCGAAATGCTGGAACACAACGATCTGTACACCAAGAACAACTTCGCTTACGGCGGCCTGGTGGAACTCATCGTCAACGCCATGGTCAACGTGAACCCCGGGTTCATCAAGTTTGAAGGCGAAGAAGAATAGTTTCCCGACCGTGGGATAAATAGAAAGAGGGGCGAAAGCCCCTCTTTCTATTTATAAGCGTTGCCAACGGCAATGCGGCCAGAAATCAGGAGCAGGCTGCGGCTTGCCCGCGCTGACGAGCGACTGATTTCTGTGCTTACTGCCCGGCGGTCTGCCGCCGCTGGCAGCGCAAAACCCGTGCAACGGGGTTTGTCATCTGAATGAAAAGAGGGGCGAAAGCCCCTCTTTCTATTTATAAGCCTTGCCATCGGCAATGCGGCCAGAAATCAGGAGCAGGTCGCGGCTTGCCCGCGCCCTACTTGCCATCCGGCGCATTGGTTGCTGCGCACGAAAGCCATATGCCCGCCGTCACGCAGGCCAGACCCGCAAGATGCGTCCACAGAATCTGCTCACCAAGCACCAGCCACGAAAGCGCTACGCCGCTCAAAGGCACCAAGCCTGTAAATGCCGCGGCTGCGCTGGCCTGCACCTGAGCAATCCCACGAAACCACAGCACATACGACAGGTAAGAAACCGCAGCGCCATAATAGGCAAGCCCCCATATGGCTGAGGCAGACAATGAGGTAAAATCATAATCTCGGGCCTCAAACAGGGCCATGGGCAACAGCATGACAAATGCATAAAATGACACAATTGTCGTGCGCCGCAAGGGCGACATGGGGCAGCAGCGCGCTTTGCTGAGCACGGAAAATGCCGCCTCGCACAATACGGCCACCAGCACAAGGCCGTTGCCCAGCAATGTGCGCCAGGCCTCGCCTCCGCTTGCTGGCGTGGCTTCCACACCAGCGCCTCCCGGCGCTGCCAGAAAGGGCGTAAGATTAATGGCGAGCAGGCCCAGACTCACGCAGGCTATGCCCGCAATACGCCGCAGCGGCGGCCTCTCCCGCAGCATGCCCCATGCCAGCAAGCCAATGACCGCTGGCGCTGCGCTGCTCATCAAGCCCGCAGAAGCCGCGCTGGTAAAGCGAAGCCCCTCAAAGGTGCAAATCCGGTACAGAGCTATGCCGCACAATGCCTGAAGCGCCAATGTCGCGTGGGTGCGCCCATCAAGCGTTCCCCTTTCACGCCGCAGCCACAACTGGGGCAGCATCACCAGCAGCCCTGCTCCAAGGCCCAGCCCCGCCGCAAGAAACACAGGCAGGCTACCCACCAGCAGTTTTCCCGCCACCACGGCGCTGCCAGCGATGCTCATGGCAAGGGTCAGGCTGATCCAGGCTCCCCAGGGGCGCGCTTGCCCCGGTTGCACCAGTGGTTGCGCTCCCCCGGCAGCTTTCTCAACCGCAGCACCTTGCGCACTGTTTTCACACACGCTCATTACTTCCTCTCCTTGTGATGCCCGCACAATGCCTCGGCATGCTGAACGTCTTCCGGCACGTATTGCCATCTGACGTTTGAAAGGCTAGCGTAGCTAAAGTGGTTTTGATAAGTGCCACTTTTTGGCATTTTTTATCATACCAATTATAGGTGCGCCATGTGGATCAGTCTTGATGCAGACAGCCCGCTTTCGCTGAACCGCCAGATCAGCGCGCAGATCAGGGAACTGATTTTACGCGGTCATCTGGCAGCAGGCGACCGTCTGCCCTCCACCCGGCAACTGGGCAAAGAACTGCATGTGGCCCGCAGCACTGTTATTGAAGCCTACGACCAGTTGCTGGCCGAAGGCTATCTTGAATCGCAGCGCGGCTCGGGAACGCATGTGGCGCAAGGTATCCGGCCCCAGCCGCAAGTGTGCGGACAAAAATCTACGACAGATGAGCATGCGCACGATGATTCCCGCGCCGACCCGCCGGGACTTGTGAACTTTCAGTCCGGCATCCCGGCGCTGGAGCACTTTCCTGCGGCGGAATGGGGCCGGCTGTATCGGCAGGTGTGCGATACTTTACCCGCCTCGGCTCTGCGCTATTGCAGGCCTCAAGGGGTTGCCGAATTGCAGGAGGCCATTGCCGGATGGCTGCTGCGCATGCGGGGCCTGCGCGCCGCACCGGAGCAGGTAATGATCACAACAGGCGCAACCCAGGGGCTCAGGCTTGTGGCGCGCCTGCTCAACCGCCCGAATGCCCTGGCAATTGTGGAAGATCCCGTGCACCGGGGGCTGGTGGAGGTGATATCGCGCGCCGGGTACGCCATTGAAGGCATAACTGCAGACGCGCAAGGCATGGACGTCAGCCGCCTGCAAAATCTCTCGGAGCAGACCACCCAACGATGCGCCTTTGTCTATGTGACTCCTTCGCACCAGTATCCTACCGGGGGCATCCTTTCCGCGCAGCGGCGACAGGCGCTGGTGGACTTTGCCCGACAGCGCGACTGCATGGTGGTGGAGGACGACTATGATGGCGAATTCCGTTTTGAGGGAACGCCCGTCAGCGCCCTGCGCGAGCTTGCGCCCGACAGGGGCATATATATTGGTTCGTTCAGTAAGATTCTGGCTCCAGCCCTGCGCCTGGGCTTTGCCGTGATACCACCGGACATGGTGCGCCCCTGGGCCGAAGAAAAGCAGTACACGGATGTGCACACCGATGCGCTTTCGCAGCGCACGCTGGCCGCCTTTATCTCCAGCGGGGGGCTTGAGCGGCATATCTGGAGAATGTGCAAGCTGTATAAAGGCAAAAGGCTCTACCTGCTGGAATGTCTGCGGCGGCACTTTGGCGACAGCTTCACCGCCAGCGGACAGGCTGCCGGGCTGCATCTGGTGGCGGGATTTCCCGGAATCCATTTTTCAGACAAAGTGCTCGCGGCCATGCGCGCGCAGGGCGTTCGGGCCGTGCCGGTGGAGCACCATTCGCTGTGCCGCAACGGCGCGCACGCGCACGAACTGATACTGGGCTATGCTCACCTGTCGGAGCAGTCCATGGAGCGTGGGGTGCAGGCCCTGAAAGAGGCCCTTGCGCAATGAGCAGACAGTTTTAATGGAATATCTTTTTTTGCAAGGCATTCGGCGGTTTGCCGCCCTGCGGCCTTTCAATCGCCGCGCCGTGCGCGCATTGACAGGATGCCCGCAATGAGGCAATAGAAAAGCCTTCATCCACAAGCGGCGCATCATTTGTGCGCACATCTTTTCTCGCGGAGGGCGGAGATGAAAAAAGGTATGACTTGGCTTGCTGCAATGGCATTCTGCGTGGCAATTGCCGCGCCCGCAATGGCTGCGGATCCCATTAAAATCGGCGTTGCCGGCGCGCACTCCGGCGACCTGGCCTCCTACGGCGTTCCCAGCCTGAACGCCGCCAAGGTTGTGATTGCCGAAGTGAACGCCAACGGCGGCGTGCTTGGCCGTCAGATTGAACTGATCGCCCAGGATGACCAGTGCAAGCCCGAGCTGGCCACCAACGCGGCCACCAAGCTTATTTCCGAAAAGGTGAACGTGGTCATGGGCCACATCTGCTCCGGCGCTACCAAGGCTACCCTGCCGCTGTACACCGAGGCCAAGATCGTCTCCATGTCGCCTTCTGCCACGACCCCCAGCCTTACTGAAAGCGGCACCAACCCCTATTTCTTCCGCACCATCGCCAACGACAAGGCCCAGGCCAAGTTGACCAGCGACTTCATCCTGAACGGCCTCAAGGCCAAGAAGGTCGCCTACCTGCACGACAATGGCGACTACGGCAAGGGCTTTGTGGACAACAACCGCGAAACCCTTGAAAAGGCTGGCGTGGAAACCGTTCTGTACGAAGCCGTTACCCCTGACGCTGTGGACTTCTCCGCCGTTGTGCGCAAGCTGCGCCGCGCCCAGCCCGACATCCTCGTGTTCGGCGGCTACCAGCCCACTGCTTCCAAGCTGCTGCAGCAGATGCGCCGCGACCGCGTGACCACCGCCATGATCGGCCCCGACGGCCTCAAGGACGACGCCTTCATCAAGATGGCTGGCAAGGACGCCGAAGGCGTGTATGCCTCCTATCCCAAGGACACCAGTAACCTGCCCGCTTACAAGCATGCCCACGAAGGCCATGTGAAGATGTTCGGCAGCGATCCCGGTTCCTTCTACTACAACGGCTACGCCGCCACCCAGGCTCTGGTGAACGCCATTGCCAAGGCTGGCTCCACCGATGCCGCCAAGATTGTGGAAGCACTGCGCACCACCCCGGTGGAAACCCCGCTGGGCAAGCTGACCTTCAGCAAGACCGGCGATGCCGCCGGTATGGGCCTTTCCATCTACCAGATCAAAGATGGCAAGTTTGTAGAGCTTAATCACAGCATTACCCTGGACTAAACGTCTACCGGGGCGCGGCCATGGCCGCGCCCCGGCTTTTCACGCATCGCCGGAAGCTGACGGCATTAACGGGACAGGCGGAACGAACAGGGACACCCCCCGTACCGCGCGCGAGTTTGCATGGACATTCAATTTTTTATAGAGCTCTTTTTCGGCGGTTTAACCCGGGGCAGCATTTATGCGCTGATCGCCCTCGGCTATACGCTGGTTTACGGCATTATCGGGCTCATCAATTTTGCCCATGGCGAAGTGTATATGCTGGGCTCATTCACGGCCCTGCTAATAGCTGGCGCGCTTGGCGTCTATGGCTTCCCTGCTGGCGGCATTCTTATTGTGGCGGCTCTTGCGGCCATAGTCTGGTGTTCCGCCTACGGCTATACGCTGGAAAAGGTCGCCTACAAGCCCCTGCGGGGCGCACCGCGCCTGTCGCCGCTTATCTCTGCCATCGGTATGTCCATCTTTTTGCAAAACTATGTGCTGCTTGCGCAGACATCCGACTTTGTGCCTTTTCCCAACCTGCTGCCGGAAATGGATTTTCTTGAGCACATCGACTACGTCATGGGTGCCAGCGACTTTCTCATCCTGATGGTCAGCACCTTTGCCATGGTTTCGCTCTCGCTTTTCATCCACTACACCCGCATGGGCAAAGCCATGCGCGCCACGGCCCAAAACCGCAAGATGGCCCTTTTGCTCGGCATCAATGCCGACCGCATCATCTCCCTCACGTTCATCATCGGTTCCGCCCTGGCGGCCCTTGGCGGCGTGCTTATCGCCTCGCACATGGGGCAGGTCAACTTTGGCATCGGTTTTCTGGCTGGGCTTAAGGCCTTTACCGCCGCAGTGCTCGGCGGCATCGGCTCCATCCCCGGCGCAATGGTGGGCGGGCTTGTGCTTGGCCTGGCCGAAAGCTTCACCACGGGCTATTTTTCCGGCAACTACGAAGACATGCTGGCCTTCGGCATTCTTATCCTCATTCTCATTTTCAGGCCCGACGGAATCTTGGGCAAAGCCACAGTGCAGAAGGTGTAGCCATGCAGCGCATACTTAAAGCCGCCATCGCCGCCCTGTGGTTCATGTTGCTCACCCTGCCGGTGCTGGGTATCAAGCTGAACGTGGCGGCAAAAACCGTTGTTTGGCGTTTTGACCGCATATTGGCTCTTGGCGCAGGCATTTTTGTGCTTGCACTTATCTGGGACTGGTGCTTCAGCCGTAAAGCTGCTGGCGCCAAGATCATCACCCTGCCCAAGTGCTTCAATCTGGCAGAGATTATTGAATCATTCAGAAACAGCGCTGGCCTCCGCCTTGGCGGGCTTGCCGTGCTTGCCGTTGTGCTCATCGGCATGCCTCTGGTCAGCTCCTTCTACCAGACCAACATCATGATCTCCGCCCTGCTGTACGTCATGCTGGCGCTGGGCCTGAACATCGTTGTGGGTCTGGCGGGCCAGCTTGTGCTTGGCTACGTGGCTTTTTACGCCATTGGCGCGTATACATACGGCCTGCTGAACCAGTATTTCGGCCTCGGCTTCTGGACCTGCCTGCCCATCGGCGGTTTCCTCACCGTGCTTTTCGGCCTTGGCCTGGGCTTTCCCGTGCTGCGGCTGCGTGGCGACTACCTCGCCATTGTGACCCTGGGCTTTGGCGAAATTGTGCGCCTCACCCTGCAAAACTGGAACACCGTCACCGGCGGCCCACGCGGCGTCAGCGACATTCCGCGCCCCGGTTTTTTTGGTATGAGCATGGACATCACCGCGTCCACCACCTACATCTACTATCTGGTGCTGGCCGCAGTTGTGGTTACCATTGTGGTTATCACCCGGCTCAAGAATTCACGTGTGGGGCTGGCCCTGCAAGCCCTGCGGGAAGACGAAATAGCCTGCGAGGCCATGGGCGTGGACATCACGCGGGTAAAACTTTCGGCCTTTGCGCTCGGCTCCTGCTGGGCTGGCTTTGCCGGGGTAATCTTTGCCGCCAAGACCACCTATATTAATCCCTCCAGCTTTACCTTCATGGAATCAGCCATGATTCTTTCAATGGTGGTGCTGGGCGGCATGGGTTCCATTGCGGGCGTGGTCATTGCAGCGCTGATTCTCATTCTTGCCCCGGAATATCTGCGGGCTTTCTCTGACTACCGCATGCTGCTTTTCGGAGCGATCATGGTGATTATGATGCTCTTCCGGCCACAGGGCCTCATCAGCGGCGAACGACGCCGCTACCGCATCAGCAACCTGCACGGTGCTGAAGGAGGCCGCTGATGAAACCGGTACTGGAAGTAAAGGATCTTTCTCAGGATTTTGGCGGTCTCCGCGCGCTTAACGAGCTTTCGCTCACCGTGAACAGCGGCGAGATCGTTGCCCTTATCGGCCCCAATGGCGCAGGCAAGACCACGTTTTTCAACTGCGTGACCGGCATCTACACCCCCACAGAGGGGCAGATGTTTCTGCACGACGCCTCGGGCGACAAGCAGTTGCTCAACGGCAAAAAGCCCCACCTCATCACGGCGATGGGCATGGCCCGCACGTTCCAGAACATCCGCCTTTTCAGCGAAATGACCGTGCTTGAAAACGTGATGATTGGCCGCCACTGCCGCACCAAGGCGGGCATTTTTGGCGCGATCGTGCGCGATGGCCGCACCCGCCGTGAAGAGCAGGACTGCATCGACCGCAGCTATGAACTTCTGGAACTGGTGAAGCTTCAGGATTTCTGGAACGAAACGGCCAACAACCTGCCCTACGGCGCACAGCGGCGGCTTGAAATCGCCCGCGCAATGGCGACCGAGCCGCGCATGCTGCTGCTGGACGAACCCGCAGCGGGCATGAACCCCCAGGAAACCAACGAACTCAAGGAGCTGGTCTGCTCCATCCGCGACAACCAGCAGCTCTCCATCCTGCTTATCGAGCACGATATGGGCATGGTCATGTCGCTTTCCGACCGCATCTACGTCATGGAATACGGCTCCTGCATCGCCACAGGCACCCCCGCTGAAATCCGCACCAACCCCCGCGTCATCAAGGCCTATCTGGGAGAAAGCGATGCTTGAGCTGCGTAACGTAGACACCTATTACGGCAACATTCAGGCCCTGCGCGATATTTCGCTGAATATTGAAGAAGGCGAAATTGTCACCCTGATCGGGGCCAACGGCGCGGGCAAATCCACCACGCTTATGACTATCTGCGGCATCAACCGCCCCAGAAAAGGCGAGATACTCTGGTACGGCAAGCCCATTCACCAGTTGCCCCCGCACGAAATCGTGACTCTGGGCATTTCGCAGGTACCGGAAGGCCGCCTGATTTTCCCCGATCTGAGCGTCAGCGAAAATCTCGACCTCGGCGCATTTTTGCGTCGTGATCCGGCAGGCGTGAAGGACGATCTGGACTATGTGTTCAGCCTTTTTCCCATTTTGTCCGAGCGCCGCAAGCAGGCTGGCGGCACCCTTTCCGGCGGCGAGCAGCAGATGCTTGCCATCAGCCGGGCTCTCATGGGCCGTCCCAAGCTTCTGCTGCTGGACGAACCATCCCTTGGCCTCGCCCCCATCATCATTCAGCAGATTTTTTCCATCATCCAGAAGGTCAATTCCAACGGCACCACGGTCTTTCTGGTGGAGCAGAACGCCAACCAGGCCCTGCGCATCGCCAACCACGGCTATGTTATGGAAAATGGCCGCATAGTCATGCACGACACAGCCGCCAACCTGCTCACCAGCGAAGAAGTGCGCACAGCCTATCTGGGCATGTAGACCGCTGTCCCCATAGCGGCGCGAAACCAGTACCCTTGCTGCAATCGATAGTAACGCGGTGCGTTTGCCTGGCAAACGCACCGCGTTTTATGTGCGGAGCCAAACTGAAGCGTGCATGCTTCTGCCGCGTGTATTCCCGAGCCGCAGCACAGGACACGTGCCTACTCCGCCTGCCCATCTTTCCCTCAAAAGCAAAGCCGCCACCGACAGGCAGTCGGCAGCGGCTTTTGAGCGGTACTGAAGCTATTAGGGAAGAAGGATTACCCCTCAGCCCCGCAATAATCTGGATAGTTATCTGTAGCTTTGCCCTAGACTTCGCTGATGACGGGCACGACCACGGGGTCACGCTCCAGCACACGGCGGAAGAAACGCCGCAGCGAAGAACGAATGCCTTCCTGCAAGCGTCCAAGCTGACCGGGGCGGGCCGCTTCAATCTCATCCAGCACCAGGCACTTGGCGTCTTCCAGCAAGTGGCTGTAGTGCTGCTCGAACACAAAACCTTTGGAGATCATTTCCGGCCCGTGCAGTATGCTGCCGGTTTCTGAATCAACCACCAGCACCACAATGACCATGCCTTCATCACCCAGAATGCGGCGCTCCTTGAGCACGGCGTAGCCCACATCGCCCACGCCCTTGCCGTCCACGAGCGTACACTCGACCGGAACGCGCTGTTCCAGGCGGAAAGAGTCTTTGAGCAGGGTAAGGGGCAGCCCGTCTTCCAGCAGGATGACGTTGTCCTGCTCCACGCCGCATTCAACAGCAAGGCGGCCATGCTTGACCAGATGCTGGTATTCGCCGTGCACAGGCACAAACAGCGTGGGGCGCACAGCCTCAAGCATATCGCGCAGTTCTTCGCGCTGGCCGTGCCCCGAGGCATGGATGGCGTGAACACTTTCATAAAGCACTTCTGCGCCGATGCGGTACATTTCGTTGATCAGCCGGGAGATGGCCTTGGCATTGCCGGGGATCATACGCGAACTCATGACCACGGTATCGCCCTTGCGGATCTCCAGCTGTCTGTGGCCGCCAAGCACCATGCGCGACAAGGCGGAGAGCGGTTCGCCCTGCGCGCCTGTCACCACCAGCACGATCTGGTCGTCCGGCAGGTCGGGTACGCCGTTGTGCGCGTTGAAAAACGAAGGCGGCAGCTTGGCAATGCCAAGATCTCGCGCCATTTCGATATTGTTCGCCAGCGACTTGCCGCTGATGACCACCGTGCGCCCATGCTCGCGGGCAAGGTCAAAAACTTCCTGAATACGCTGAATATGGCTGGAAAACAGCGTGATGACGATGCGCCCTTCGGCCTTGGCGAATATCTTGTCCAGCGAATCCTTGACCTCGCGCTCCGTAAGGGAACGCCCCTCGCGCACGATGTTGGTGGAATCCGAAAGCAACAACCGTGCGCCGTCCGGCCCGGCAAAATTGCGGAAAAGATTCAGGTCGGTGCCTGTGGCGTCGAGAGGGTGCGGGTCAATCTTGAAATCGCCGCTGTGCACCACACGGCCCACGGGCGTTTCTACGCCCAGACCAAAGCCTTCGGGAATGGAGTGACAGACGGGGAAAAAATGAAAGGTCAGGTCGCCCAGAGGCAACACGGTGTTGATATCGACAGGGCACAGCTCCACCCAATCCAGAATCTCCCGCTCCCTGAGCTTGTGTTCCACAAGCGCCAGGGTAAAGCGCGAGCCATAGATGCGGGTACCCTTGATTTCAGGCACAATCCAGGGCAGTGCGCCAATGTGATCCTCATGCCCGTGCGTCAGCACAATGCCGAGCAGCTTGTCCTTGATGCCGCTGACAGCGCCAAAGTGCGGGATAACAACGTCCACGCCAAGGTGGGCGTCGTCAGGAAACATGAGGCCGCAATCAACCATCACCACGCCGCCGGAGGTTTCCCACAGCTGACAGTTGAGGCCGATCTCTCCCAGCCCCCCGAGGGGGGTAATGTTCAAATAAGGTTCATTCATTCGTAATCGCTTTTGGCGGCGCGGCTAAGGTCGTGCCGTCGCTCAACGCCGCATAAGATCAGGGTGAAATTCGCCCATGGCCACATATAATTGCGCCAGAGCGGTCAGATAATCGGCTTTTGCTCCTGTTAACGTCGCCTGAGCGGTGGTGAGCTTGGACGAAGCGTCCAGCACGTCAAAGTTGGTGCCCACCTGCTCCTGATAACGGGCCAATGCCACATTGTATGCCTCAGTAGACTGCTCCACGCCCTTTTCCGCCACGGTTATCCGTTTGGCGGCTTCCTGCACGGCAAGCAGTTTCGACTTGATGTCGTAGCCAACGCTGAGTTTCAGGTCTTCTTCGGCATAGCGCATCTTTGTGACCAGCCAGCCTGCCTCTTTGTCGGCATAGTACGTGGTTCCCCACTGAAAAACGTCCCAGGTGGCCCGGGCGCCCACTTCCCATACGGAGCTGCGTGAACCCCGGTCGCCCTTTTCCTGCAGATCAAGCGAATTGCCGCTCTGCGAAACATTGTAATAGGCTTCCACCTGCGGATAATAGCCGCTCTGCACGGCCTGCTGCGATTTGCCCGCGATTTCCACCGAGCGCGCCGCCATGTAAAGATCGGGCCGCTGGCGGTAGGCCGCTTCAAGGCACTGCTCCAGCGACCGGGTAAAGGGCACATGGGCAAGCTTGCCGGTAAACTTGATCTTGGCCGTGGCGGGCAGCCCCAGCAAGGTATTCAGCTTGGCAAGGCTGGTGTCGCGGCTGTTTTCGACCTGAATCAAGGTATTCTCGGCCTGGCGCACGTCCACTTCTGCCTGGAGCACATCCAGCCGGGGGCGAAGACCTACGCCAAAAAAGGCCGTGGTGATGCGCAGCTGATCCTGTAACCGGGCCAGAGCGTCACGCTGGCTGCGCACGCTTTCTTCATAGCGCAGATAGTTCAGAAACTGGGTCTGAACATTTTCTGTCATGGAGAGTTCGGCATTGCGCACTGAGGCTTTATCGCTGTCGGCCTGAAGGGCTGCCTTCTGATAATTGGCCAGAAGCTGAAACCCCTGAAACACTGGCTGAGAAATTTCCACGGCCCAGGTATAGGTGCCGTTTTCCGCCGGTCTGCTACTGCTGGGCAAGGCGGGCGATGTTTTTCTCTCCTGCTTGGAGGCGGAATACGTCGTGCCAAGCTTGGGGCCAAAAGCCCCGCGCGCAGATTTGCGCGCTTCTTCAGAAGACTGCCCCTGCGCCTCTTGCGAACCCAGGCTCGGATTATGACGCAAAGCGCGATCCACAGCCTCGGGCATGGAAACTGCCCCGGTAGGCAAAGCATTGTCCTTGCCTGAAGGCAAGGTTCTTCCGCTAAAAACCGGCACGGCGGCGCTGCCAGAAGGGCGCGCGGCAACAGAAGAATCGGCAAGCGCTGCATTGCCGCCCACAGGCCCGGCAAGCACACCAACAACAAGAAACACGAGGCCCAGTTCAGGAATGCGTTTCATATATTTACAGACGGAATGGCTCCGCTACCTTTTAAAAATTACTTCGACCCGGATTACATACACCGCAGAAGACGGCATTGGCAACACTTCATGGAAAAAGATAATTTTACGCAAAATGGCAAAACAGACATTCTTTAAAAGGTATTATTATACAGTGCGCGCTGAACAACAACCATTTTCACATGTACTGTTTATTGAATAAAGAACCATAAAGCGTAACTCTTGTGCCCTAATATACATAAAATATGGCCAATTTCAACAACAAACAGACTTACGTGTAAAATTGAATTTTTCATAAATTGCAGCATCTGTTTCAAACCCCGCCCAACAGGCTTGCAGTGAAACCCGAAATTCCATGCCCGTAAGGAGCCGCAAGAGGATTCTAAAAAATTTCTTGAAAGTTTACCCCAGTCGTAGCATGCTGCGCAGCAGAGTCCTTGCGGGATTCCGCAGCTCCGCCGTGACGGTTGGCGCATCTTTGCGTCTGCCGTGCTGGCATTTTTTGCGGCGCACTGAAACAGACCACAGTTGTTGCGCAGATATGGAGAACCTCATGGAATTCAGTTTTTTTTCGATGATCGCCCAGGCAAGCCTGGTGGCCAAGGCGGTGCTGGCGTTTCTGGTCATGATGTCCATTGGGAGCTGGGGGCTGATGATCCAGAAATTCATCGGCCTGAGCGCAGCTAACAAAAAGGCTCTCAGCGGCACGGAAAGGTTCGAGAAGGCGGCCAATCTGCGCGAAGCCGTGCAGTCTTTGGGTTCCGACCCAACTTCCCCGCTGTACTACATCGCCCATCAGGGCGTTCTTGAATTCAACCGTTCCAAAGAACTTGGCAACAGCAGTGAAGTGGTGGTCGACAACGTTCGCCGCGCGCTGCGTCAGGGTGTGGGCACGGAACTGGCCCGGCTGCAAAGCTCGCTGTCTATTCTGGCCACCTGCGCCAACACGGCCCCCTTTATCGGCCTGTTTGGCACGGTCTGGGGCATCATGAGCTCCTTCCACTCCATCGGCATGCTCAAGTCGGCCTCCCTGGCTACCGTTGCCCCCGGTATTTCGGAAGCTCTGGTTGCTACGGCCATCGGCCTGGCAGTGGCTGTTCCGGCCACCATCGGCTTCAATATCTTCATGGGCAAGCTTTCGCAGGTTGATACGCTGCTGGTGAACTTTGCCGGCGTGTTCCTCAACCGCGTCCAGCGCGAAATCAACGCCCACCGCCCCGTGCAGCGCACGGGCGCAACGGAGATGTAGCATGGGCGCTAGTGTTGGCGGCGGCAACAAGTTTGTTTCGGACATCAACGTCACGCCCTTTGTGGACGTCATGTTGGTGCTGCTGATCATCTTCATGGTGGCGACCCCCATGATGAGTCAGGGGCTGGACGTGGATCTGCCGCAGACCAAGCAGGTGGAAGTGCTTTCTACCGAGGCCGACCACATGGTGTTGACCGTGCGCAATGACGGCAAGATGTACCTTGACGAGTACCCCGTGGACACCATGGAAGACCTTGAGGGGTACTTGCAGCGTCTGGTCAAGGAAAAGAACAAGACGCTCTTTCTGCAGGCCGACAAGGCAGTGCCTTACGGCACCGTTGTGGAAGTCATGGGTCACATCAAGGCCGTGGGCATCGAAAAGCTCGGCGTTATAGCCGAACAGCCCGATGATGCCTCGCCCAAGGGCGGCAAGCCCGCACGCGCCCGAAAATAGGATTGCTCTATGCGCCTGGCCTCATACGTTCTTTCATTCTGCCTGCACGCGGCCATATTTTTGCTGATATGGTTCTGGCCCAGCAGCCCGCCCATCAAGCTGGACACGCCTCCGGTCATGATCAGCCTGGTTGAGGGCGCCACAGGCGGCAACCGTACCCCCTCGCCCATACTCGGGCATATGGGGCAGCCCGGCGATGGCCCCCTTGCGCCTACGCCGCCCGCCCCCAAGGCGGAAGTGGCCGCGCCCGAGCGCGTTGAGGTTAAAGAGCCCAAACCTGTTCCGCCCCAGCCCAAGCAGGATGCAGCGGCGGTGAAAAAGCCCGAGCCCAAGCCCGAGCCAAAGCCGCAGCCCAAGCCGGAACCCAAGGAAGAAGCGAAACCTATCGCGCAGAAAAAAGAAGACAAGCCCAAGCCCAAGGAAGAACCGCAGAAAGAAGCTCCCAAGGATCAGAAAAAGCCGGAGCCTCCCAAGGCGGACGCCAAGAAGGACGCCAAGGAATCCAAGGACGCCAAGTCCAATGTTGACCCTGTGGCAGCGGCCTTGCAACAGGCGCGCAAAGCCACCTCGCGGGCTGATTCCGGCGACAGGGGCAATGCCGTGGAGCAGGCTCTCGCCCAGGCCCAGCGCCGCGCAGGCGGCAACAGGGGCGGCGGTGGCGGCGAAGGCACCGGCCCTGGCGGCGGTGGCCTTGGAGATGTGTACATGGGGCAGGTCATGCTTGCTGTACGGCCCAACTGGGGCTTTACCTCGGCCAGCCGCCTGAACCTGCGCTGCATCATCAACGTCAAGGTAGACGCCCAGGGCAAGCTGTTGCAGAATCCCGTAGTAACGCACAGTTCGGGCAATGCGCAGTTTGACGCTTCCGCAGCGAGCGCCATTGTGCGCACTGCCAACAGCGGCCAGTTCCCGCCCCCGCCTTCTGCGGATTACGGTGACCTTGACCTGGTGTTTACGCTTGATGAACTCATGGGCCGCTAAGGCGGCCACCTAAACGCGCAATTGGTAACGCGCGCATTCAGGAGGATATATGCCTTCCCAACCGCGCACGCACCTCAGCAGTCTTTGCATATGCTCAAGCCTCATCGCCGTGACGTTCTTTTACGTCACGGCGGTCGGGGCTTTTGCCGCTTCTGCCGCCAGTGCTGATCAAAGCACCTATGCCGGAAACATGCTGGACAAGATTATTGAAATATGGGCTCCGCCCCCGGCGCTTAAGAGCGATTTCAAGGTGCGCCTCAAGGTCACGGTTAACGGGCGTGGGCAGGTTGAAGACTGCAAGCCCGTCAAATCCTCGGGATTGGAAGCTTTTGACAGTTCGGTATGCGGCGCAGTGCGGCAAATTGGTTCTTTTGGAACACCGCCTTACGGCGCACCCATGGACGTGCACCTGACATTCTGGAACGGCACCCCCAAGGGCAAACCCAAGGCGGAACCCCTGAGTTCGGAAGAAGCGCTGCGGGCCGAGGTCAAGGCCAGAAACAAGGCTGAAGCCGCGCTTGGCGACACAAGAGCCGAAGCCGCAGAAGCCCGCGCACGTGAAAGGGCCGAAGCTATTGCCAAGGCCAGCGGCAAGGACGCGCCGGAAGTAAGGCCCGCGCCAGTGGCCCCGGCGCCAGCCCCCAAGGCGGGCGCTGAAAGCAAAAAGAAAGGCGCAAAGGGCCCGGCCATGACTCAGGCCGACAATGCACCGGCAACGCAGCTTATTGGCAGGAGCAGCCCCACCGCTGCAGAACCGGCCGCCCCTGCGGCAAAAGAAAAGCCGGCCCGACAGGCGGACAATCTGCCCACCTATGGCGACCCGGACATGGAGGCGGCATCAGCGGCAGCGTCGGCGCAGGCTCAGGTGCAGGCTAAAGCACAGCCTCCGGCAAAAACTGATTCGGCAGCCACGTCCTCTGGTCGCGCGGCGGTAGCAGCCTCGGGAACTCCAGCGCCTGCCGTGACTGCATCTGGCGCGACTGCACCAGGCCCAACTACATCTGGCGCATCTGGCGTTGATCGTGTAAAATATCGGCGTGATGCGGCGCGGCAGATACGCGACGCCATCCTGATCCCTGCCGATACAGAGCCGGGTGAATACCAGACACGCCTGAGGCTTACGATTTCCCCTCAGGGAGAAATCACTGATTTCAAGGTAATATCGCCCACGGGCGACAAGCTTCTTGACAAATATGTGCAGCGAGGCATACGCCGAGCAGGCAGCTTGCCCCCTCCGCCCGCCGAACTTGGGGGAACGCTGGACATCACCCTTACACTGGTGCGCCGCTGAGGCGTGCTGCTTGAACAAGGAATACTGACGCCATGAAAAAACAGCTTCTTCTCCTGACCCTGGGGTTCTGGCTGGCTCTCGGAAGCGGGGCGCAGGCCGCCATGCGCGTGGACATTTACGGTCCGGGGCAAAACATTGTTAACCTTGCCCTGGCGGCCCCCATCAAGGGCCCCTCTGTTGAAGCGAACAGCATGGGCACCGACCTGCAAAAAATCGTGCAGGAAAACCTGAGTTTTTTGCCCTTTATGCGCCTTACCGATCCCAGAGCAGTGCTTGGCGGCGTTGTTCTGCCCGGGTATGAGCCGCCGTCCCTCGATTTCAAGCGCTTCCAGCTTGCCGGGTCGGACATTGTGGTAACGACCTACTGGCCCGAGGGCGACAGCGGCACCCGCCCCGTGCAGATCCGCGCTTTTGAAACCAACACTGGCGGGCGGCTTTTCGGCAAGGAGTACCCCAAGGTTACTTCCAAAGACCTGCCCGAAGTGGCCGACCGATTCTGCGCCGACCTGCTTGAAGCCCTTACGGGCAATGGCGCCTTCTTCCGCTCCACGCTTGCCTTTGTAAAAAAGACGGGCAAGATGAGCGCCAACGTGTGGCTGGTCAAGCCCACCGGGCGCGACCTGCGGCAGATCACCAACATGCCCGGCGAGTCCATGTCGCCCGCATGGTCGCCTGATGGCCGCTTTGTGGTCTTTACCCACATTGACGAAAAATCCCATGCCCTCGGCGTGTGGGATCGCTCCAGCGGCAAAGTGCAGCGCATCCGCTTTCCCGGCAACGTGGTTATCGGCCCTGCCTTTATGCCAGACAACAAGGTTGCCGTGGCGCTTTCCAACGGCAAGTACCCTGTTATCTTCCAGCTGAACCACGTTTTCCAGAAAGAACGCGTGCTTGAGCAGAACGACTCCATCAATGTTTCGCCCACATTTGACAGCACGGGCACCAAGATGGCATTTACCTCTTCGCGCCTGGGCGGCCCGCAGATTTTCCTCAAGGATCTGAGCAGCGGATCGGTCACACGCGTGAGCAAAAACGGCACGTACAACACCGAGGCTAATCTGTCGCCTGACGGAACTCTGGTGGTATACAGCCGCATGACCGACTATGGTCACCGTATTTTTGTGCAAGATATGCTTACCGGCATGGAACGTCAGGTCACTTTCGGCCCCGGCAGCGATGAACAGCCCGCTTTCTGCGCCGACAGTTACTTTATTGCGTTCTCGTCCACGCGCAGCGGTCACGGTATCTACCTGACCACCCGTCACGGCGGTGATGCGAAGCAGGTGCCCACCGGTGGTGGTTCCGTCTACTTCCCGCGCTGGGGCATGCCCGGTCAGCAAAAATAGCTAGAAATTAACAGATAGGCCTCTTACCCGCATTTTTACTCGATTTTACGGCCCTCACGGGACGAAATGGGTAAAAAATATTTTACGAAAGTGCGTCGAAACCCCCTTCCACGCCTTGACAAAAATTGCGGGCCAGATACCATCTGTTATGCGAGGACGAAACGGCCTCGCGTGTGCAGAAAGGAAAGGTATCAATTTTTTTGGAGAATGAGCTGTTCAGGAGGACACACAATGAAACGCTATGCTCTTATTCTCGCTCTGGTTATGGCCCTTGCCGCCGGCTTCGGTTGCGCAAAGAAAACCACCAGCGAACCCGGCTATGACGATGGCCTGACCCCCGAAATGCGTGCGGCCATCCAGCAGATCACTGACGCCCGCGTCTACTTCGCTTTCGACAAATTCGACATCAAGCCCGAATACAAAGAAATGCTGAAGACCAAGGCCGATCTGCTGAAGAAGTACTCCTCTATCCGCGTGCGCATCGAAGGCAACTGCGACGAACGCGGCACCCAGGAATACAACCTCGCCCTCGGCGAACGCCGCGCCCGCGCTTCCTACGAATACCTGGTTACGCTTGGCGTGAATCCCAGCCAGCTGGAAATGATCAGCTACGGCAAGGAAAACCCCGCCGTGCAGGGTAACAACGAAGCTTCGTGGTCCAAGAACCGCCGCGACGACTTCCGCGTGATCGCCCACTAGTCTTTTTTAAGACCAGTACTGAAAGAGCCGTCCCTCGGGGCGGCTCTTTTTTTGCTCTGCGTACGACCTGCAAATTTTTCTTGGACATAACCTTGCGCGCCACATCTGCACCAGCACCTGGTGGGGGTACTGCCTGTGTATCCTTTTCCCCCTTGTTTCACACTGTGCAGGGATATCGCGCAAACCATTGCCCTTTGATGAACACGCCAGTGCAAATTTACCGTCGCAACGAACTGTTACCGCAGCAAGAAATGCACCCAAATGTTACGGATATATGACTTTGCGCCGGGAACTTGCGGGCAGCGGCATCACAGGATACAGTGCAGGCAACAGAGGTTACCTGCATGAAAATAGCCATTCTTGACGGTGCGGTGCTCAATCCCGGCGATGTGGATTGGGGTCCGATCGCATCCCTTGGCGATGTGTCCATTTATGAAACCACGCCCACCGAAGCGGTTGCAGAGCGCACCAAGGGGGCAGACGTGGTGCTTGTCAACAAAACTCCGTTGACTGGCGCAAATCTTGAGCAACTGGACAGCAATGTCCGCATGGTTGGCGTTCTCGCCACCGGCTATAATATTGTAGACGTTGATGCGCTGGCCGCCCGCAATGTTCCTGTGTGCAACGTTGTTGCTTACGGCGTGAGCGATGTGGCACAGCATGCAATGGCGCTCTTGCTTGAGCTGTGCCGCCATACAAGCCTGCATTCCGAGAGCGTCAAAAACGGCGACTGGCTCAAGTCAAAAAGCTGGTGCTACTGGAAGATCCCGCCTCTGTGCCTCGAAGGTCTGACCATGGGCCTCATTGGCTTTGGCTCCATAGGCCGCCGCATGGGTGAACTGGCCCACGCTTTTGGCATGAGCGTACTCGCCTACTGCCGCACCCCCAAGGATCCGCCGTCCTACGGCCCCTTTGCCTTTGCCACGCTTGAGCACCTGCTTTGCGCATCAGACGTGGTTTCCCTGCACTGCCCTTTGACCAAGGAAACACGCAATATCATCAATGCCAAAACGTTATCGTCCATGCGCAAGGGGGCTATTCTGCTGAATACCTCGCGTGGGCCGCTGGTGGATGAAGCCGCTGCTGCCGAAGCCCTGAAATCCGGGCATCTGCGGGGCCTTGGCACTGACGTGCTTGCGCAGGAACCTCCGCAGGACGACAACCCCCTATTTTCAGCGCCCAATACGCTGATTACGCCGCACATTGCCTGGGCTACCACACGTGCGCGGCAAAACATCATTGACCTCATGGCGGAGAACATCCGGCGCTGGCATGCAGGAACCCCCGTCAATGTGGTGAATGGGGTAAAATAAGCGTCAATCATGTACATCGACATACACACCCACGCCTTTCATCCCAAGATAGCGCACAAGGCAGTGGATCACCTGAATGATTTTTATAGCGTCAACTGCGCGGGCGATGGCACCATCGCCCACCTGCTGGAGCGCGAACGTAAGGCCGAAATGGAAAAGTGCGTGGTTTTGTGCGCTGCCACAGCACCGGCCCAGGTTATTCCTGCAAACAACTATGCCATCACCTTGCAAAAAGAGCACGAGGACAGGGTCATCGCCTTTGGTACGGTGCATCCGGGCTATGAAGACTGGGAGTCCGAGCTTAAGCGCATCAAGGCCGCCGGCATTCGGGGCATCAAGCTGCACCCGGATTTTCAGAGCTTCTGGCTGGACGACCCTCGCCTTCTGCCCATTTTTGAAGCGGCGCAAAAAGACTTTGTGTTTGAAATTCACATTGGCGACAAAACAACGCCCGCCCAAAACCCCTCCTGCCCCTACAAACTGGCGGCCATTTTGCGCCAGTTCCCCGGCATGCGGGTGATTGCGGCGCATTTTGGCGGCTACCGCATGTGGGCGCATGCGCTTGATGCACTTGCTGGCAACAGGTTTGAAAACCTTTGGTTTGACACCTCAAGCACAACGCCCTTTGCTACCCCGCTGCTTGCCAAAAAACTTCTTGGGGCATTTCCGCGAGAACGTATTCTCTTTGGCACAGATTGGCCGCTGTACGACCCAGTGGAAGAGCGCCAACGCCTGCAACGCCTTGCCAGCCTCACGGATGCGGAGATGGAAACCATCATGAGCAACGCCACGTCCCTGCTGGGCGACAGTGCTACGCAGGCGAAAAGCCAGCACAGCCATTGACAGCCGACCCTCTTTGCGGGTAAGTGTCTTGCCAAGCCGGACGGCGGCAGCACTGCCAACCCCGTCAGGTCCGAAAGGAAGCAGCGGCAACAGACGTTGCCGGGTGTCCGGCCCACAAAAAACCGCAACGGTAGCCCGTTGCGGTTTTTTGCGTCCTTGCGAACTCACGCCAGCCACCGGCCCCGCAAAATGGAATTGCCGCCGCACCCAGAGAGCACAGCGGCAGTTCCGGTTCTGCTGCAATATACGGGCAGAAGCCGTACTAGTTCTGATCTTTCGCTGGCTCGTCCTCATCAACCATCACATCCACCTGATAAATACCGCGCATTTCGTCCAGGTGGGTGCGCATGGCCTTTTCCGCCAGGTCAGGATCACGCTTTTTAAGCGCTTCGTACACGCCTACGTGAGCGCGGTATGACCGTTCGCTCTGCTTGCGTACCTGCAAGGAGGCGTATAGAGGCGTGATCAGCCATCCGGCAAAGCCTTCGGCCAACAGACCGAGAAAGTTGTTGCCCATGCACTCCACAAGATAGCGGTGAAAATCAATATCCGCTTCGGCAAAAGCGCGTATTTCCGATGCATCCAGCAATCTGCGCTGGTTTTGCAGCAGCTCATCCAGGTGGGTCAACTGTTCATCAGTTATTTCAAGGGCCATGCGGCGCACCACGGCGGTTTCAAAAAAGAGCCGCAGATCGTGCAGTTGACGCCAGCCGTCAGGCGAACTGGAGTAAATCTCCAGTGTAGCCCTCATTTCGCGCAGCAGGGGCTTGAGCGTCAGGCGGCACACGCGGGCGCGCATGCCGGGTGATACCTCAATGAGGCCCATGCGCGCCAGACCGGAAAGCGCCTCGCGCACAGCAGGTCGGCCCACGCCGAACTCGTCCATCAATTCGCGCTCTGAGGGCAGCTTTTGCCCAACCTGATAAACGCCACTCTGAATGTCATCCAGCAGGCAGCTCAGCACCTCGGTGTGCACTCTGGGCCGCTGGATACTGCGCTTTCTTCCGGCCTGTGCCTCGGCATCCATATTTTTCGAATTTTCGGTATTCATGGCGAAATTCGTTTCTCCTTGAGGTCTGCGGTACATCGCATCTTTTTGAAAAAACAAGAAGTTGTATGCATCAAAAAAGCAGTAATCCCATAAACCTTTACAAAATTTTCATAAGATATTTCCTTACCCCATGAATTTCTGTATACTTATACAAGAAGGCCGACACAAAATGCTGCGGCTGGCCGGTTACTTCCGGCGATTGCCCGCAATGCCACATTGTTGCTGGCCCAAAAACTTTTTTGCGAGCATGTTCAACTGAGGCTGCCCCGCGCCGACAGGCGCACTTTTTACACTGTCACGGCAGACAAACAGATGAAGGAGCAAGTGATGTCACGTATCAAGAACCTGCGGGAAGAAGCCCTGGCCATGCACAAGGAATATCAGGGGAAAATAGAGGTTCGGGTCAAAGCCCCTGTGCGCGATAACGACGACCTCACCCTGGCCTACTCGCCCGGCGTTGCCGAGCCTTGCATGGAAATTCATAAAGATTCCGCAATGCTTGATGTTTATACAAACCACTCCAACTTTGTCTGCGTTGTTTCCAACGGCACTGCCGTGCTGGGCCTTGGAAGCATCGGCGCTGCCGCAGCCATGCCCGTTATGGAAGGCAAATCCCTGCTGTTCAAAACCTTTGGCGATGTGGACGCCTTCCCCATCTGCGTAGACACCAAGGACACCGGCAAGATCGTGGAGCTGGTTGAACTGATGGCCCCGACCTTTGGCGGCGTGAACCTTGAAGACATCAAGGCCCCTGAATGCTTTGTTATTGAAGACACCCTGAAAAAGAACGGCATCTTCAAAGGCCCCATTTTCCATGACGACCAGCACGGCACCGCTGTTGTTACTCTAGCCGGTCTTATCAACGCTCTGAAAATTGTTGGCAAAAAACTTGATGAAGTGACCGTTGTCACCAGCGGCGCTGGCGCTGCGGGTATTGCCATCATCAAGCTGCTCATGGCCGTGGGACTCAAAAACGTCATCATGTGCGATTCCAAGGGCGCTATCTGGCAGGGCCGCCCCGAAGGCATGAATCCCTACAAGGATGAAATCGCCAAGCACACCAATCCCAACAAGATCAAGGGCGGCCTGGCCGAGGCCATTAAGGGCGCTGATGTCTTTATTGGCGTTTCCGCGCCCAATTCCCTGAACGAAGACATGATCCGCAGCATGGCCAAGGATCCCATTGTTTTTGCCCAGGCAAACCCCATCCCCGAAATATGGCCCCTGCAGCGCGCCTTTGACGGCGGCGCAAAAGTGGTGGCAACGGGCCGCTCCGACTGCCCCAACCAGATCAACAACGTGCTGGCCTTCCCCGGCATCTTCCGGGGCGCCATTGACGTGCGCGCCACCGACATCAACGATGCCATGAAGATCGCCGCCGCCAAGGCCCTTGCCGAACTCGTCAAACCTGAAGAGCTCAGCCCCGGCATGATCATTCCTTCGACCCTGAACCCGGACGTGGCTCCTCTGGTAGCAGCCGCCACAGCCAAGGCCGCCATGGAAAGCGGCATTGCCCGCGTCCACATGAATCCTGCCGATGTGGCAGAAAACCTCAGAAAGCGTCTCGCCAAGCGCCGGGGGTAAAACTTCTGGTCGCTGGCTTTTTGGTCATCACTATTCGGGGGTCGCGCATGCAGCGCGGCCCTTTTTTCTGCCAGATGTAACGGGATCAAAATCCAGCGTCACGCAAATATTAACCACGGTCAGATTTCAACCTTAGCCAACAAAACACTCAGAAATAATACCGCCTGTTTGATCACTCGTTCTGTCGATAATACAGCATTTTAAGAAGTGATACCACGCAATATGCCTGTGGGCAATTACCTGCTGTGAGCCTTTGCATGTCAAAACCGTTCAGTCTATTGACTGGTTGCTCAACCTATAAAAAAATATCATTTCTGTAAAGACCCCTGACGCAAATTTGCAACTGGTCTGGCATATTCGCCCTGTTTTGCCCAACATACCATCGCGGTATTTAAATAGTTTTTTTACTCAGCAAGACATGAAAAAAAATAAAAAAGGCGCCCTCAGCCGAAGCCAGGACGCCCTGTTTTCCATATCTATGGAGGGGCTGAAACACAGACAGCATGTCTGCGAAAATTGTGTGTTGGCTGTAATTCCCAAAGCAATGCAGGCAAAAATGCTTGCCCCCTGCCCTGCCCCAAAAACTAATTAATGGCCGGTGATGCCATATTTTTTGAGCTTGTATTGCAGCAGGCTTTTTGAAATTCCAAGATATTCTGCTGCCTTGACCTGCACAAGCTCCGCCCTCACCAGGGCACGGCGGATAAGCGCGGCTTCAATCTTTTCAAGCGTATCAGCCAGATCAAGTTGTACGGGCAGCAGGTCCACCGCGCTTTTGAACTGCGATTCTTCATCGCGGATCTCGGCGGGCAGATTGTCCACGTCAATGACATTGCCCGGCACCAGCACAAGGCAGCTTTCCACCACGTTTTCAAGCTGGCGGATGTTGCCCGGCCACTCGTAGCCCGTGAGGTAGTTCAGCGCTTCCGTGCTGAAGGTCTTGGGCGGCATGGAATTGTCTGTGCAGACCTTTTCCACAAAGTGCGCCACAAGCAGGGGGATGTCTTCCCTGCGCTCGCGCAGGGGCGGCAGGGGAACCTGCACAACGTTAAGGCGGTAGTAGAGGTCATCGCGGAATGCCCCCTTCTCCACCAGCGCGGCAAGATCCTTGTTGGTGGCCGCCACCACGCGAATATCCACCTCAATTTCCTCGCCGCCGCCCACGCGTTCAAAACGCCGCTCCTGCAGGACGCGCAACAGTTTGACCTGAAGGTCAGGCGTGAGTTCCGCAATTTCATCCAGAAACAGCGTTCCGCTGTCCGCCTGCTCAAAGCGCCCGCGCCGCATGGCGACAGCACCGGTAAATGATCCCTTCTCATGCCCGAAAAGTTCGCTCTCAAGCACGCCGGGGTTCAGGGCCATGCAGTTCACCGACACAAAGGGCTTGTCTTTGCGGGGGCTGGTATAGTGGATGGCGCGGGCCACCAGCTCCTTGCCCGTACCGGATTCACCGGTAATGAGCACCGTGGAGCGGCTGGGCGCAGCGCGCTCAACCATCAGCAAAACGTCCCGTATGGCCCTGCTGCGGCCCACAATCTTGTGGACGCCGTAGCGGTCTTCCATAACTTCCTGCAACAACCGGTACTGGCGGTGCGCCCGTGAAAGTTCCACGGCATTGTGGATGGAAAGCAGCAGTTCGTCGTTGGAAAAAGGTTTGGTGATGTAGTCAAATGCGCCGTAGCGCATGACCTCAACAGCGCTTTCAATGGAGCCGAAGGCCGTCATGATAAGCACCGGAATGTACGGCCAGTTTTTTTTAACCCGCTCAAGCACTTCTCGCCCTGTGACCTTGGGCATTTTCATGTCGGTCACAATAACGTCCACTTCGCTTTCGTCCAGAAATGCCAGAGCGGTTTCGGGGTCGCTGATGGCCGTGACGGCATAGCCCTCGTCTTCAAGCAGGGTTTGCAACACCAGCAGATAGTTTTTTTCGTCGTCGATGATGAGAAGATGCGCTTTTTCGCTCATTATGTATCCTATGCGCCAGTTTGGGCTCTGGGCAACAGAACCCTTACCAGCGCCCCGCCCTCGGGGCCGTTTTCAAGCTTGATGACACCGCCGTGGCTTGAGATGATCGACTGCACAATGGGCAAACCAAGCCCTGTGCCGCCGTCCTTGGTAGTAAAAAATGGATCCAGCAGGTTGGGTAGCGTAGCGGGGTCAAAACCGGGGCCAGAATCAAGAAATTCAATGCAAACGTGGCCGTTGTCGTCAATGCGCCCATTTATGCGCACAACGCCCGGCCCATCCATCGCCTGCTGGCCGTTTACAAGGATATTGTAAAAAGCCCGGTACAGCAAATCCTTGTCGCCGGGTGTAAAAAGCCCACTCTCGCACTGCCGCTCAAGCGCCACGCCGCAGCGCCCCATCTCGCCTTCAAGAAAGGCCAGAACCTGATCCAGCACCACATTCACGTCCACAACGTCCTGCTTGGGCTGGCGGGGACGGGCGTAGTCCAGAAAGTCGTTGACTGTCTGCGAAAGGCGAACAGCCTCGTCATAAATCGCCCCAAGAATGCGGCGGGTGCTGGCGTCGGCCTTGTCTGTACGGCGTTGCAGCAACTCGGCGCTGGAACGGATGATACCCAGCGGATTGCGAATTTCGTGCGCGATACTGGCCACCACTCTGCCCATGCTCACCAGCCGTTCGTTACTGTGCAACTGGTTTTCAAGAAGCCTGTTCTTGTACATGCGCGCCGCCAGCACCCGCTCCGACCTGTGGATCAGCATGAGCAGCAGGCCAAACATGATCACCGACGAAAGCAGGCACATGACAACAATGATGCCCTGAAACGTGAGCACCTGCTCATAGTCGCCCGTAATGTCCTGCGTGAGCTCCAGCGCGCCCATGATGGGCGCTTCCTCCCCTGGGTGCAGGGGTTCGCCGCGCAGGGGGTAGAGAATGCGCAGCACAAACGAGCCTTCCTGCAACGGCACTCGGAAAGGAGCCTGCCAGCCCGGCATGGTCGAGATGATTTCCGACCTCGGCGCTCCGCCTCCCAGAATGTCGTCCAGATATGGCGGGGATAACCCGGCGCGGCCCAGATCTTCCTTCTTGGTGGAATACGCCACCAGACGCGAAAAATCATAAATGCGCAGCCGCTCGACCGGCAAGCCGTGGATGACGGACTTCACCACCTGATCCAGCCTGTCATATTGTTCTGGCTGACGCAGGGCGATACGCCCGTAGCCCAGCAAGGTGGGCAAGGCGAATCGGCGGAATATCTGGCTATTGAGGTTTTCCACAAGCTGCTGGGCAAAGTTCTCCTGCCGCGTAAGCAGAGTCTCTCGCGCAGAGTTGGAAATAAAGAAAGAAAGCCCCAGGCTGGTCAGCAAAATGACCACCAGCGAGAGCCAGGATAATGTGCGGGCGTAACTTGGCAGCGCGCTATCCGTGTCTACAGCCTGGGCGCAGGCATCCTCGCACTGGCGGATGCAGGCTTCGTTACGCTGCTTTTTTCTGAACATGACAATGCCTTTGCGCGCGCGGCGGCTCCGGGCGGCGCGGCACTTCTGCCACCACCGCCGGGGCGCAGGGAAAACGACCGCTGCGCCCCGCCGCAAAGCCGCCGCTACGCGACAGGTTATAAAAACCCCAGGCATATCCGAAAGCCGTCGCCTGACGGCCACCGCCATTCCTGAAGCACATTTCGGCACACAGGCAAAGGGTTGCAACCAGCGCGGGATACCGTTTTTTTGCCTTTGGCAACGGCCCCGCGCCGTTCACTTGCTTAAAACTTCTGTTCCATTCTGGGTACGGCAAGGTATTCGGCCAGATCGGCTTCTTCCTGCGCATAGCCGCCAGCCCCAAGCCGCGCGTTGGCAAGGCGTTTGCCCAGCTCCACTGCGGGTTGATCCAGCGGATTGATGCCCATGAGCCAGCCCGTAAACAGGGTGGCCGCCTCAAGCAGCAGCATGAGCGAACCGGCGGCGCGGGGGCCGTTGTTGTGCATTTCCACATGCAGCAGGGGCACGCCGCTCTGGCACAGGGCCATGCGGGTTCCAAGGGCCTCGGCTTCAAGCAGGCTGCCAAAGGGCTTGGCCCGCAGCCAGGCCCACTGATCCGGCACATCCATGCCGAAATTGGGCCCCTGCGCCTGATCGCGGCTGGTCAGGAAAATGCACCCCTTGTTGCGTGGGCCGCTCAAAAACATCTGGTTGATGGAATGCTGATCCGTCACCCCGGTGGCTGGCACAGGCTGGCTGCCCTGCCCGTCCTTGCCTAGGCTTTCGGCCCAAAGCTGGGCAAACCAGTCGCCGTAGGCGGCCCATTGCGGGATGTAGCTGAAAAATATCAACTGGCTGTAGCCCTTGTCTTCCAGAGCCTTGGCCCAACAGGCCAGGGCGAACGAAGGATGTTCGGCCACCTGCTCTGGATTTTGCAGCAGGGGGCGGGCAACATCGGCTGCGCCGTCCAGCAGGGCCTGCCAGTCTATGCCCAGAAAGGCCGCGGGCAAAAGCCCCACAGCAGAAAGGGCCGAATAGCGGCCGCCAAGATAATCCGGCACTTCAAGGGCGGTCAGCCCATAGCGGTTGGCTTCTTCGCGCAGGTAGCCCTTGCGTTCGTCGGTGACAACGATCATCTGATCCTGCCAGCCCTCTCCCACGCTGGCCTTAAGCCAGTCGCGCACAAGAAAATACTGGGAGATGGTCTCAATGGTGCCGCCAGACTTGCTGATGCACACCACCACGGTTTCCGTGGGATTGAGCTTGCCGAGCAGGGCTTCAAAGCGCTCCGCACAGACATTGTCCGCAATCCACAGCCACGGGCCGCGGTGAGCTGGGCCGTCCTGCCCCGGCGCAAAGGCCTGCTGCATGGCCCGCGCCCCAAGGGCAGAGCCGCCGATGCCCAGCACCAGCATATGCTTGTAGGCCTTGATGCGGGGAATCAGCGGGGCCATTTCCACTTCCAGCTTGGCGCGGAAGGGCATGGAAATAAAGGGCAGCTCGCCGGATGCCAGCTCGCGCTGAAGCCTCTGGGCCACTTCCGGCGCGCGCGCCTTCAGGGCCGCAGCAGAATCAGCGTCAAGGCGATGAGCATACGCTCTCGACCATTCGAGCAAATGAGGCATGGATACCTCCTGTGGTGTTGCGCCGCGTTCCTGGCGGCGCATTACAAAAGTCGCAAGGGTTTGGGAGCAAAAAAACGCCGCCGCACGGCCTTGTATGTCTGCGGACGCACACCAAACCGGCAGTGCCACAGGGCGCAGGCATCACGCGCCGCACAGGCGCGCACCTCTACCCTGTCGCCAGCACAGCCCATGCACTGCCTGCGAATGGCCCGCAAGGCCTGACGCGCGGCTTCTTCCGCCGGGGCGGGGCATTCCTCGCCCGCCAGTGTGGCAAGCCGCCAGGCCCAAAGGGGACACTCTTCATCCGCGCAGGCGCGAACCGCCTTGGCAGACGCACCCTGGCACTCCAGACAAAACTGCCGGATGGCTGTCAGAGAACCATTCTTGCCCCTGCCGGAATTTTTTGCGCGTTCTGCGTCCGTGATCATCAGGATTTGGAAGCCCCGCAGCATTTCTTGTATTTTTTGCCGCTGCCGCATGGGCAGGGATCATTACGCCCCACCTTGGGTTCCTGCCTGCGGTAGGCGTCAGGCCGCAGGGCCACGCCGTCCACATAATAAATCTTGTCGTCCTTGCGCTGAAAAAAGCTGCGCTCGCCCAACTGGCGGGGGATGCCCTCCAGTTCATAATAGGCATAAAATTCAACAACATCAAAAAGTTCGCCGTGTTCTCCGGCGGGAACATCATTTTCGGTCGCGGCAATATCAAGACGCAGCCAGGTTATATCCCTGGTCTGCTCGGCCAGCTTGTCGGCGTCCACATTTTCCCGGTAGTCGGGATGCGTGGTTTCCACAAGCCACTGATGGCGGCCAAGCACATAGGCCGAATACCGCGAACGCATGAGGCTTTCTGCGTTCTGGGGCCAGGACGCGCCTTCAATATGGGGGCCGCAGCATTGGTCCAGAGACTGGCCGCTGCCGCAGGGGCAAAGTTGAGACATGAAAATTCCGCCTTGGTTTAAGCCCTCAGGGGGCATATGCAACACAATAAGCATAGCTTATGGCAAAGCAGGCGGCAAGAGCGGCAAGGCGGGATGAATGCGGCGGGCAAAAAAAAAGCGGCATGCACAGGTGACGCGCCAAGTGCATGCCGCAGGAGACCGAACGACCTTATCTGTCTGTGACCGGAGGAGAGAGCGGCCTTGGGGGCCGCAATTGGACAAGACAGCCAGGACGAACGGCGGTATTGGGCGCGCCGGCTTCTGCCGCCGGGCTTGTGATTGAGTCGAAATTCAGTTCAAGCGTACCGTTCTTTGCTTCTTGGGCGCGGGCGGTGCCAAGGGGCATGCCTTGCGCATCATAAACGGCGCAGGGCGTTCCCTTTGCGGGCGCGCGCAGACCATACAGCAGGCACCAGATGTGGCCGGATTGCGCTTGCGCGGCAGTGTCAGCATTCTGTTCCACGCGCACGATTTCTCCGCAGCCAAGGGTTGTCAACTGGCGTATGTACTTGCTGCCAAGCCTGAACACCACAACCCCGCCCAGCAGGGCCAGACCGCAGCATCCCGCAGCCAGCACAAAGGGGTTATAGCCGGTAATGCGGCGCAAATACGAGGTGGACGCAGCCCGCATGGCGGTTTCATCGGCATGCACGACAACAGTATAGTGCTGCGTGGTGCTGGCAGCCGCACCCCTGAAGGAAACCTTCAGGCCGTAACTGCCGGGTTCCGCCACGGCATCGGCGCGCACACTGCCTCGCCACATGCCGTTGCCAAACCAGTAGCCCGCAAAGAATCCTTCCAGATCATAAAAAAGGGCCGGATTTTCCGGGGTAAATTGCGCCTTGAGGTCGCTGTTGACGGGATTTTTGATGGTCAGCGGCCCGGATATGGACACGCTGCCGCCGGGCAGCAATTCGATCACATCCGCGCCAGACCTTGTAAGGCCTTGCAGGCCGTCAAGCATCCCCAGCAGGGCAAAACCCAGCAACAGGGCGCACAGGGCGCCCCAATAGCGCTGCCGGGCACGGGTCTGGAGGCAGTTTTGCCAACCCTGACTCTTGATGAATTCCCCCATAGGTTCCTTCCTGCCCGCCTGTGGTATGGTCATGACACACGACATGCTGCTGCTCCCATTTATCGGCGATCAATGACAGGACACATGGACGTTTCGGCCACGTGCCAGCTTACGAGCCGCTGCCCGAGGCGCGGCAGTTCCACAAGGCTCTGAAACTCGGCGGGATATACCTGGCGCACCTTTTTGGTGAGCCAGAAGGCCCCTGCCCACGTAGGCACCGTGATGCCAAAAAACCATGCGCAGAAAACCAGTTCCGAGGCCCCAGAACTGTGGGCCGACTGATACATGCCCACAAAAATCGCGCCAACCATGACTGCGTTGGCCGCAACCCGGATTATGCTGGAATAGAGGGTCTGACGGTAACTGTTCATTGATGCTCTCCTGAGTGTGTTTGTCCACCGGAGGTGCACCGGAGCGGGGCGAACCGCTCCGGCGCGCAGGGTGGGGGTAGGCACCCTGGGGGTTTACTTCTTGAAGATGTTGGTCTTGGACACGTTCATGATACGCATGGCCTGGGCCTTGTCGGCATTGCGGTAGGCAATCCGCATTTCGTCGCCTGCGGTCCACACATAGGCCGGGTAATCCTGGGCTTCAGCAGGAATCTTGAAGGTAATCAAAGACTTCTGACGGCCAGAGTACACGGTGACGGTCTGCTGATCCTTGTCGATAATGGGGAAGGTCTTGCCCTTGACCTTGGGATGGTCGGAGCCGACGTTCTTTTCCACATCGGTGAACTGCACGGCCAGTTCGCGCACGCTGTTGGTCTTCTGGTCATAGATAAGCACGGTGTTCTTGGCCAGGTCGATCATCAGGCGGCCGCCCACGCTGGGGGTCGGGCCCATGTCCTTGGATTCCACAGGCAGCTTGAAGGTATGCGTGCCGCCGCTGTAGTGCGGGTTAAACTGATCGTGTGTCACGTCCACCACGATGGTGAGGGTTTTGGCTGTGGCATCAAAGGCCACGCAACGTCCCTGTTCCACGCCTCCGTCGAAGTTGCAGCCGGTGAGCAGTGCAACAGAGAAGGCCATCGCCAGCATAAGCATCAGGTTACGAATTTTCATGGCGGGTCTCCTTCTAGTTGGCCGCGGGCTGGTTCTTCTTGGCGGCAATTTCCGCCTTGGCGCCCTGTACCATCTTGACGGTTATGTAAAGGGAGATAGCCGACACGAAGCCGAGCACGTCGATCGTAGCAGCCGGGCCAAGCAGCCAGCCCCATGCCGGGAATTCAGCTTCAACCAGCTTGCACACAACCGAGATGAGGCAGCCGATAACGGCCAGGCCGAACACGAAGCGGATGCCGTAACCCTTTACATACTTGGTGGCGACAACGCCGATCTGCGCGCCGATGGCCGCACCGCACAGCATGATGAGAGCGGCAAGCAGTTCCACGCGGCCCTTGTATGCGTACGAAGCCGTGCCGTAGAGACCGGAGATGGCGACTTCAAAGAGGTCCGTACCCACCGCCAGATGGGTGGGGCAGCCGACAAGATACACCAGGGCGGGCATGCGGATAAGACCGCCGCCGATGCCGAGGATACCAGCCAGCCAGCCGGTGAAGAAGCTGACGAAGATGGGCAGCCATGCGGAGCAGGTGATGTTGGCCTGCTTGAAGTGGAACACCGGAGGAATCTTGATGGCGTGCAGGCGGGTGGCCCAGTCAACGCCGGTGGCCGCGTGATCAAGTTCCTTGTTCTGGGCCTTGGCTTCGCGTTCCTTCTTGCGGCGGGCGGCGATATCGTGAAATACAAGCCATGCCAGCAGCACAAGCAGGACAACGTACAACCAGCGCACAACCTTGTCGACAGAACCCAGGCGTTCCAGCCACATGACCATCTGCGCGCCAACTTCCACGCCCACGATGGTACCAACCAGCATGGTCAGGCCCAAGCCGTAGTCTACGTTGCCGAACTTGCCGTGCCGCATGGTGGAGATGAGCGATTTACCCGCCATCTGCGCCACGTCGGTACCAATGGCAAAGGCCATGGGGAAACCAAGGATGTTAAGACCGGGGGTAACCATCCAGGCACCGCCCATGCCGAAGAAGCCGCCGATAATACCAACGCCCAAACCAAGAATGACAAGGCCCGGCCAGAAAATGTACACGCCGGAAATGGGCATCAAAATATACAACCATTCCATAACTTGCCTCCTTCCGACTACTTTTCGGACAATTCGCGGTGCTTGAGGTCAATGCCGATGTGCGTCATGACGACATCCGCCAGCCAACCCAGGATGCAACCTGTAACCGGGATGATGGCCATAGTCAGAATGGCAAAAAAGAAGTGGCTTTCATTATACATTTCAGCCCACCAGTACAATATACCGTCAAGTTTGCGCGTATCGGCGACCACCACAACGTTGGCAACCTTGCCGCCGCCAGCAGCCAGGGCCGCGCCGGGCAGTGCCGCAACCAGCAGCGCGCAACCTGTAAGCCATGTCCAGAGCCTCTGCATTCTTTTCATAACTTCCTCCACATCAAAATGTGACATCTCCACTTCAACCACTTACCCATTTTGCGATGACTCCCGTCGGGGGTAGGCACCGCCTCGTTGCCTCGAATGTGAAAGTATTAGCAAAGGCTGTGCCATTGCATAATTATTGCCTGTAATTGCGCCTTTTTTTCTATTTTTGCGCGAAAAATCTTGTCACGAAGGGCAATGTTTTTTATACTCAGCTCAAAGATTGCGCTTTTTTGCACAAAATAGGGGAGCACCATGCGCTTACACAGAACACTTCCCCAGGGCAGCTCGCTGGAGTTCACGGCATTCTTTATGAATCGCAGCCTTGCAAGCCGCATGCTGATGCTGGGTTTGCCCCTGCTGGCGCTCGTACTGCTGATTATTTTTACTGCCACGGGCAGCAGTATCGAGGCCATTCTTGATCGCGCAATTGCGCGCAACGCACAGCTTCAGTCACAGGCAATGAGCCTTGCGCTGGAACAGGCCCTGGAAGAAACGCGCAATCAGCTTCTTATTCTCGCTGCTGGCTCCATGGATCAAAAAGACATGGCCAACCGGCTCAAATTCCGCGCCAAGGCTGGCGGCTTGCGCTACAGGGAACTGGCTTTTGAGGGTTTGGCCCCTGACAACCGCTATCTGCTTGTCAACACGGGCGGAGATATCATCAATGTTCCCATGCGGCAGGCCCTTGCCAGCCCCACCGGCCCCTTCCACTCCATTGCTTCTGAACACCGCACCGGGCACGTCAGCGTTGCCCAGCCCGTGGAAGTGACCTATTCCATGGTGCCGGTTAAGGGCAGCAACCAGAATATCAACCTGCACGTGCTGCGTTTTTCCACCCCGGTTCATGATGCGGAAGGCACGTTTGCCGGCTACCTGATGCTTTCGCTGGATCTGCGGGAGCTGCGGGACATCCTGTCCACCTACTCCGGCCCCAATGCCCCCATTGCCGCATCAGGCGATGAGGGGCGCGTGCGTACACTTTTTTTTGACCGCGATGGCTGGATGCTCTTTCAGTCCGAGGTGCCGGATGCTGGCCTGGCCCAGCGCAGCCTGGGCACGGATGCCGTGCGCGCTGGCTTTATCGGCGATTTTGGCAGGCCGGGATTTAACACCGCATTCCGGCCCGGCCCTGAGCACATCAATTACTGGAACATGGTATCAGATGTGCAGGAGGGCAAGTCAGGCCAGCTTCCCCTCTCTGAAAACAGCTCCCTGTGGAGCAGCAGCCAGATGCGGGTGGAGAGGGTAAGCTACGTGCCGGTGACCTTCAGCCCGGTTTCGCAGGCAACAATCGTACTGGGCGGTCTGGCGGTACTGGACACCAGTTTTACCACCACACGCACGGGCGTGCAGCTCATGGGCATCTATGTGGGGGCCTTTGTTGGCGGCATGCTGCTTTTGGGTCTTAGCCTTTGGTGGCTGGCCCGGCAGACGGGCAGATCGCTCAATGCCGTAACGGCGGAACTTGAGCGCTGCAACGCCGAAGGGGACGACAAGAATATAGATATGCCCCAACTGCCGCGCGAACTGGAACGGCTCAAGGCTGGCATAAACACCCTGCTTGAACGCTTGCGCTTTGCCGCGGAGGCCCGCCGCCTGCGAGCTGCAGAGGATGATGCCCAGCAACAGCGCGAGCCAGTGGAAGATCTGCCGCATCCCGAAGACCTGCCCGTCAACAGCCTTATTGGCACATCACCCACCATGCTTGCCTTGTGCGACAATGTCCGCAAGGCCTCGCAGGTGATGGCAGATGTGCTGGTTGTGGGTGAAACCGGTACAGGCAAGGAGCTGGTTTCCGAGGCCATCCACAGGCTCAGTGCGCGGGCTGCGGGGCCTTTCATTACCATCAATTGCGGGGCGCTGGATGAAAACCTGCTTATGGATACGCTTTTCGGGCATGTGAAAGGCGCCTTCACCGAGGCGCGCGCGCCACGTAAAGGGGCTTTTCTGACGGCGCAGGGCGGCACCCTCATGCTGGACGAAGTGGGCAATGCGGCCCCCAAGGTGCAGCAGGCCCTGCTGCGGGCGCTCTCCACAAGACGGATCAGGCCGCTTGGCAGCGATGAAGATGTGCCTTTTGACACGCGCATCATTGCGGCGACCAATGCATCACTTATAGATGATTCGCAAAAAGGCACTTTCCGCGAGGACCTGTACTACCGGCTGGCCGTCATCACCATCAACACGCCGCCGCTGCGGGATCGCAAGACGGACATTCCCTCGCTGGCTGTCTATTTTCTTTCGGAAGCTCTCAAGGCCAAGGCAAGGCTGAAAGCCGAGGGCGGAGCACAGCCCGCTGGCGGGCTGGCTGCAATGACCGCCGCCATGCCGCAGGTCAGCAAAGGAGCCATGGCCAAACTGATGGACTACGACTGGCCCGGCAATGTGCGCGAATTGAAAAACACCCTCACGCGGGCCCTGACATTCTGCGAAGGTGGCATTCTACTTGCAGAAGATATTCAGCTTGGCGCGGCTACCCAGGCGCAAAGCGACGCCATTCCGGCAGGCCAGAGCGAAACTGCGGCAGCTCCGGCGCAGGAATCGCGCAAACCGCAGGAGGATCCTTGCGATCAGGGATTCTGCGCAACGCCCACTGCCGAAGATCCTGCACCGGCAGAAGGCTTGCCCGCCAGGCTTGTCAGCCCTGTGGCCGCGGATATTCCCGTGCAGGCCCCTGTGGGCGAGCCTGCCCCTCAGCCGCAAAGCGAGGCCCCCGCACAACTGGATACCCTGCTGCGCGGCAAGGACTCTGCGGACAAGCTCAACCGGCGCGTCATGGAGGTCTGGCCGACCATCGCGGCCTCGGGCAGCATCAGCAGGCAGGAATATCAAGCGCTTGCCGGAAAAAACATTTCCATGCGCACGGCCCAGTACGATCTGCAACTGCTTGTGCAGTTGGGGCTTGTGCGCAAGGACGGACGCGGCCCTGCGCAGAGATATATTGTAATCGGGCAGGGACGCTAACGAGCGACATTTACGCATCAGACATTCAGCATCATCAGTTTCAGGGCATGACGAAAATCTGCGATCAAGGATATCCGTATGGCCTCTCTGCTGAAAAAACTGTTTGGCATTGCCCCCCGGGTTGGCCGCGAGGCGGCCATGGACGCCTTCAACAAGCGCTATGTTTCGTTCAAGGAACTGCTCCAGGCCAATGCAGATCTGGCCGGGGTAATGGCCGGGCTGGACGCTACCCTGCGCGGCGACAAGCACATGGAAACCAGCGAAGTGCGCAAGCAGGCCCGACGGGCCATATTTCACTGCGAGCGCATGGCCTCGACCCTCAGCGAAATGTCGGGCCAGTGCGACATATCACTGGGCAGCGCCGTACATTCCATTGCGGCGCGCATTGAGCACGAGCTGGATCAGCACACGCGCGGCGATGTGCCGCAGTTTACCCTGCCCCTCTCTGAGGTTGACGCCAGCATGGCTTACAGCGTTGGCGGCAAAAACGCCAACCTCGGCGAATTGCGCAACATGCTTGATATGCCGGTGCCGCGCGGATTTTCCATCACTATCCGCGCTTGCAGCTATTTCTTGCTGCGCACGCCGGGCCTGTTCAAAAACCTCTTCCAGCTGCTGAAATCCGTTGACCCGGAAAAGCCCGCGCGGATTGCAGAAATTTCCCAGAATATTGAGCAGCTCGTGCAGGAAGCCCCCATCCCGGCAGAGGTTGAGCAAGCCCTGTTTGCAGAATGGGACACGGCTTTCGGCAAGAACGCGGATGTGGTTGTGGCCCTGCGCTCAAGCGCCATTGCCGAGGACGGCGTGCAATCCTTTGCCGGTCAGTACCGCAGTATCCTCGGCGTTACCCGCCAGGATCTGCTGTCCGCCTTCAAGAAGGTGGTTGCCAGCCTGTTTTCGCCCCGCGCCCTGACCTACCGCGCCGAGCACGGCTATGATCTGGACGCTACGGGCATGGGCCTTTGCTGCGTTGAAATGGTGCGGGCCAAGGCCGCTGGCGTGGCTTTTTCGCGCCATCCGGTAGACCTGCGCTCCAACGCCACTGTCATCAACGGCCTGTGGGGTCTGGGCGAAATGGTCGTGGATGGCTCGGGAACACCCGACCAGTGGCTTGTTTCCCGCGCCACAAAAAAGATCACCATGGCCACCATTGCCCATAAAACAGTGCGGCTGCGCCTTGTACGCACCAAAACCGGCCTTGTGGAAAGCACGCTCGAATCCGTTCCCGATCCCCTGCGCGATGTTCCCTGCCTCAGCGATGATCAGGTGCGCAAACTGGCTGAAATGGTCATGGAGCTGGAGCGGCACTACCAGTATCCGCAGGATATGGAATGGGCCGTGGACGAAGACGACCAGATTATTTTGCTGCAAACCCGCCCCATGGGGCTGGACAGCGCCTCTGAGGAGCATTCGGCCCCGGCCCTGCGGCACCTGCGCCCCCTGCTCTCGGGCGGCGATATCGCCGCGCGGGGCGTGGGGTGCGGCCCTGTTATTCATGTGGGCGAAGGGGAAGACATGACGCACTTTCCCGAAGGGGCCGTCATGCTGCTTGCCCACTCCTCGCCCAACGCCATGGCGGCCATGCGCCGCGCCTCGGCCATCATTGCAGAAACAGGCAGTCTTACCGGCCACATGGCTTCCATTTGCCGCGAATTTGGCGTGCCGACCATTATGAACCTGCCGGGCGCCAACAGTATTCTGGCCGAGGAGCAGATCGTCACCGTGGATGCGCTCACCGGCAGAATTTTTGACGGCGAAGTGCAGGAGCTGCTGGCCCTGCGGCTGGTGAAGCCCCAGGCCCGCCCCAGCAGCCCGGCTCTGGTGCTGTTACGGCGCATCGCACCCTACATTCTGCCGCTGCATCTGGTGGATCCGCGCGCGGATACATTCACGCCCCGCCACTGCACATCATTGCACGACATCATGCGCTATGTGCACGAATTGAGCTATTCCCAGATGTTCCAGATATCCGACAGGGTTACAGATCACTGCGCAGGCGTTGCCAGCAAGCTGGTCTGCACGGTGCCGCTTGATCTGCATGTGATTGATCTGGGCGGCGGGCTGCGTAACCCGGAATCCCGCCAGACAACGCCCAACGATGTGCTGAGCGTGCCTTTCAAGTGCGTGCTGGACGGCATGCTCAATCCGGCGGTGCAGGCACGTGGGCCACGGCCTGTAAACATGCGCGGTTTTCTTTCGGTCATGGGGCAAACCGCCATTGGCTGCAATGAGGAGGGCTGTTCACGCTTTGGCCAGCGCAGCTATGCCATAGTTTCCGACCGCTATCTCAATTTTTCGTCCCGCGTGGGCTACCACTATGCCATTCTTGACTGCTGGTGCGGCGAAACCCTGAGCAAGAACTACATCCGCTTTGAATTTGCCGGGGGCGCTGCCGCCAACGCCCAGCGCGTAAGGCGTGTGCAGTGCATAGGCCTGATCCTCAAAGAGCTGGGCTTTACCGTTGAGATAACGGGTGATAGACTGCGGGCACGTTACCAGAAATACCCCAGGCATGAGCTGTGCGCGCGCCTGGATCAACTGGGACGACTCCTGATAATGACCCGCCAGATGGACATGCTCATGGTGGACGATGCAGCAGTGCAATCCTACGCCACCAAGTTCCTGAATGGCGAATATCATTAGCCGCACACCCTTTGCGGGGGTGGACCCGGCCCCGCACGGCGGCCTGGGCCAACGCGGCGCAACACGATTGAGGCCCCATGCCGCCCCTAGCCGCATCGCCTGCGCAAACTCCGGAAGGCGCTGCCTTCCCTGACCCGCCGCAGACGTTATTAAGCCGTGATTTTGTTCTGCTGTTCTGCATGACCATGTGCTGCAACAGCTTTGTGGCCGTTTTTTACTGCTTTGAGCAATGGCTCGAAGGCCTCTCTGTCAGCCCCAACTGGCGGGGAGTGCTGCTCTCTTCCATGTTTGTCATGGTTCTGATTTTCAGGCAGGTGGCAAGCGTGGTTCTGTTGCGCCGTGGCAAACTCCTGCCCATGGGCATTGCCATCATCATTTCAAGCGGCGTCATGCTGGCCTACCCTTATGTGGGCGGCCCCCATATCATTGAGCTGATTCTGCTGTTGCGCGTGGTGCAGGGCATTGCCCTTGCCGTGTTCTCCTGCTGCACGGTGTCCGTGCTGGTGAGCTGCATACCCAAGGGCCAAAGCGCGCGCGGCTTTGCCATTTTTTCGCTCACCCTGCTGCTGCCCTACTCCATCATTCCGGCAGTGGGGGAACAGATACTTGCCCTGCTTGGGGGCGAACCGCACCTCTTTGCCTTCACGGCCCTGCTGGGTATTCCTTCCCTGCTCATGCTGGTGCCGCTGGCGCCACGCCTGCGCAAGCCAGAAATGGCCCAGGAAGCAGAAGGCGGCATGTCTGGTCGGGAACTGTGGCATGCGGTGAGCCATTCCGGCCTGTTCTTTGTGTATATGGCCTGCATGACATTCAGCATCATGACCGTACTGGCCATCTTTTTCATGAAAGGGTTGTGCTCCATCACCGGCGCGCACCCGGCGTGGTTTTTCAGCACCTATACGCTCACCATCATTCTTGTGCGTCTGGTGGGCAGCAACAGGCTTGATACGCTGCCGCGCCACAGAATTACCATTTTGTGCAGCGTTCTATTGGTCTGCTGCATGCTGGGGCTGGCCTGGGGGCCGCTGTGGGCCTTCATTCCCCTAACCTTCCTGTACGGGTTGGGCCTGGGGCTGCTCTACCCCCTGCTGGCGGCCATGGTCTATGACCGCTCCACACCCACCACCCGTTCCATCAACTCCAATGTGATGATGGCCACCTTCGATTCCAGCGGCATCTTTGCCCCCATAATCGGCGGGCTGGTCATGTACGAGGGCTTCGGCTACCGGGGTGTTTTTGTGGCCACGGCTATTTCCATCGGCCTGTGCGGCCTTTCCATGGTGGCCGACAAGCTGCGCGTTGCCCACTGGCGGCGGCAAGGCCGCCACATAGCTTAAACTCCAGACGCTGCAACAGCCGGTGCAAGAGTTCGGTCAACAGCAGCCATGCGATGGCGGACGGAAGTGCCGCTTTTGACAAAAATGCAATAATATATCATTTCAGTTTCTGGTTCAAAAAACGTTAATATTCTGAACCAGAAACATGGGAGAAATAATGAAAAACCTGATTCTTGTGACGGCCTGCACGGTTCTGCTCGCAGCCGCCCCCGCGCTTGCACATGGCCCGCATGAACACGGCGCGGCCCGCCTGGACGTGGCTGTGGAAGGCAATATTGTAGAAATCAGCCTTGAAAGCCCCCTTGCCAACGCCCTGCCCTTTGAACACGCCCCACGGGATGCAGCCCAGCGGCAGGCCGTGCAGAACATGGCGGCAACCTTGCATAAGGCGGAAAATATTTTTGTTTTTCCTGCCGAGGCCCAGTGCCGCATCAAAAAGGTAACACTGGAATCCGAAGCCCTGCCCGAGGCCCTGCTGGCAGCAAAGACAGCCGCGCAGCCGGAACAGGCGCAAGCATCAAAGCAGAACGCGTCTGCCGCCCCTGCGGTTGAACCCAAGGCGCATGCAGACCATGACGAACATGCCGGGCACGATGAACACGGCGGTCATGCGGATCTGGACGCGTCCTTTACTTTTGAATGCGCCCAGCCTGAAGCCCTGCGCGGCATGGACGTGCGTCTTTTCTCCGCATGGCCAGCCCTGCATGAACTGCGCGTGCAGATAGTCAGCCCCACTGGGCAGCATGCCGCCGAACTGAACGAACAGGCCCACACCCTCAAGTGGTAAGTCCCATGAATTCCGTTACGCCAACACCACCGCAAGCGCCTTGCAGCATGAATGCGGGCGAGCAGGCAGTCCTGCTTGAAAACTGCACCTTTTGCTGGCCCGGCCAAAAGGAAGAAACCCTGCGCATCCCCACGTTCAGCGTGGGCAAAGGGGAGACGGTCTTTCTTTCCGGCCCCAGCGGCGGGGGCAAAAGCACCCTGCTCAGCCTCATTGCAGGGATACTGCAACCAGCTTCCGGCAGTGTGCGCGTCAACGGAATTCGTGTGGACACCCTGCCCAGATTCGCCAGAGATTCCTTTCGCGGTGACACCATCGGCCTGATATTTCAGCAGTTCAATCTTGTTCTGCATCTCTCCATGCTGGATAATGTGCTGCTGCCCTGCCGCTTTTCGCCCAAACGCGCCACACGGGCAACGGAAAAGGATGGAAGCCCGGAGCAATCCGCGCAACGCCTGCTTGAGCGTCTTGGCCTTGGGCCGGAACTGTGGCGCAAAAGCGTAACCCGCCTTTCCGTTGGGCAACAGCAACGCGTTGCCGCCGCCCGCGCCCTTGTGGGTTCACCCCCGCTGGTCATGGCTGACGAACCCACCTCCGCGCTGGATGCGGAACGCCGGGCAGATTTTCTGCCCCTGTTGCTGCGCGAAAGCGCCGAGGCCGGATCAAGCCTGTTGTTTGTCAGCCATGACCTGTCTCTGGCAGATTTTTTTGAACGCCGGGTCCGACTGGCAGAGATTAACTTGGCCGATGCCAGCAGGGCTGACAAAGGGACAATCCCGCAGGGGGAAACCGCATGAGCCGTTGGCGTTTTTTGTTGGGGCTTGCCTGGTCGAGCGCCTGGAACCGCCGGGGAACCCTGAGCCTTGTGGTATTTTCCATCGCGCTCTCCACCACATTGCTGCTCGGTATGGAACGTGTGCGCACTCAGGTGCGCGATAATTTTGTTCAGGCAGTTTCCGGCACGGATATGGTGGTGGGCGCGCGCGGCAGCGAATTGCAACTGCTGCTCTATGCCGTGTTCCACATGGGCAAGGCCACCAACAACATGGGGTGGGACAGCGCCCAGCGCATTGCCCAGCGCAAGGACGTGGCCTGGACGATCCCCCTGTCGCTCGGCGATTCGCATAAAGGATTTGCCGTAGTGGGCACTACGGGCGATTTTTTTACCCAGTACCAATACAGCAGGCGCATGCATCTGCAACTGGCGCAGGGCGCGCCTTTTGACGGCATCTTTGATGTTGTGCTGGGGGCGGAGGTTGCCAGCAAAGAACACTACAGGCTGGGCGACCGGCTGGTGCTCAGCCACGGCTCAGGCAGCGCCCACCTTGCCCAGCATACGGACAAGCCCTTTACTGTGTGCGGCATTCTTGCACCCACAGGTACCCCTGTGGACAGGGCTTTGTACATCAGCCTTGCCGCTATGGAGGCCATCCATATCGACTGGCAGGGCGGCGCGCCTGTGCCGGGTTTTCATGTGCGGCCAGATCAGGTAACCAAGTTCAGCCTCGCGCCCAAGAGTATTACAGCGGTGCTGGTTGGTCTGAAAAACCGCGCCCGTGTTTTTGCCGCCCAAAGGGAAATCAACGCCGACCAGCAGGAAGCCCTCATGGCTGTTATGCCCGGGGTGGCGCTGGATCAGCTATGGAGCCTGCTGCGCTCGGGCGAAAATGCCTTGCGCGTCCTCTCCTGGCTGGTAACCGTGGCTGGGCTGGCTGGTCTTGTGGCCGCCATTCTGGCAGGGCTGGGTGAACGGCGCCGCGAGCTGGCCGTGCTGCGTGCGGCAGGGGCAAGCCCTCTGGATATTGTGGCCCTTCTGGCGTTTGAAAGCACGCTGCTGGTCGTTGCAGGCGCTCTGGCTGGAACTGCCGCCCTGGCCGCTCTGCTGGCCGTGTTTGGCCCTGTGCTGGCTTCGGGCTATGGACTGAACCTTACGCTCACTCTGCCCACAGCCGCCGAATGGCGCTTGCTTGGCGGGATTGTGGCCGCGGGTTTTGCCGCCGGGCTTATCCCGGCATGGCGGGCCTACCGCATGAGTCTGGCAGACGGCCTCAACGCCTCTGTATAATAAAGGAACCTGCCATGAAAACAGCCTCGACCACAGGGCGCATCCTCTGCATGCTGGCAGCATTGCTGTGCGGCTGGCACAGCGCAACCGCCCTTGCCCTGACTGACGATTACGAGCGGCAAAAAATCGAACACTGGCAGCCCTCGCGCGAGGATGCGGACACTGCCGCAGCCGCAAAAAAGAGCGGGAAATACACCGAAATCACATGGGACAAGCTGATTCCGCCATCATGGAATCCCGCAAAAGTTTTTGACAAGTTCAATTTTGACAAGTTCAGCGATGACGACCCCAGAGCCGACAAGGCCCTGAAAGAATTTCAGGCCCTGTGGAGCAACGCGCCAGCCAACAAGGCCCTGGGCGGCAAGCTGGTGCGCATAGCCGGATTTGTGGCTCCGCTTGATTTTCTGGGCGGCGATGAACTGGCAGAATTCTTGCTGGTTCCCTATTTCGGCGCGTGCATCCACGTGCCGCCGCCCCCGGCCAACCAGATCATATACGTCACACTGGACAAACCACGCGGCATACAGATGATGGACACCGTATGGGTTTATGGAAAGCTTGAAATCGAGAAAACAGAAAGCGATATCGGCGATGCGGGATACCGCATCAAGGCTGAGGCGGTGGAACCCTATGTGGAAGACGAAAACAACTGATCAGGCAAAACCAGCCTGTTGCCAGGCGGAAACATCGTGCTGTCAGGCAGACCAGCCGCGCATGGGGCACAACCTGCGGCTTACCCCCTTGCGGCGCATGGTGCTTGACTATCTGCAACAGGCACAGGAACCCGTTAAGGCCTATGACATTCTTGATGCCCTGCGCGGCAAATCCTCCAAGGCCCTCACGCCTGCAAGCGTCTACAGGACGCTTGAATTTCTGCTCAATCAGGGTCTTGTGCACAAGGTCGGCTCGCTCAATGCCTTTGTAGCCTGCGCGGAGACCTGCCACAAAAAACATGCACCCGTGTTCATGCTGGTATGCCCTGGTTGCCGCAAGAGCCGCGAGGTGAACAATCCCGCTCTTTATCAGACCATCTTTTCCACCATGCAGCAGCAGGGCTTTCAGCTACAGGGTGACACCGTGGAACTGACGGGCATCTGCCCCCGGTGCGCAGAAATGGACGCTCAGGCTGGCGCGTAATTCCCAAGTTACTTCAGGTTTCTGAATATCTTGCCGAAGAGGCCTCTCCTTCCAGCGGTTCCAGCATAGTCTGTTCTTCATTATCAGTCAGACGCAAAAGGCGGCGCGGATCTCCATAACCGGAAAAACGCGCCGCCTGCCCCGTCCGGCAAATAGACGGGGTGAGAGAGCTGGCAAGATCAACTTGAGCAAAAACAAGAAACCAGGATTTGTTGAAAGCGAAGGGCCTTTGCAGGCCCTTCGTTTTTTCAGTTATTTTTCCGTATTTTCCCCGCCCTTGGCCTCGGCCTTGGCTTTCTTGACGCGCGGGGTTCCGGTGCGGTGCACTACAAACTTGCTGATGGAAGGTTTGCGGTGCACTGGTTCCTGATGCAGACATTTTGTGGGGCACTTTTCCACACACGCGGAGCAGTATACGCACAGGAAGGGATCATAATTCCACTTTCCGGCTTTTGCATCCACGGTAATGGCATCGGTTGGGCATACTCTTGCGCAGGAATTGCAGAATATGCACTTTTCAACCTCGTTGGTGATCACGCCGCGATAGGCGGGGAAGGGTTCGCGTTCTTCCAGAGGATACAGCCGCGTGGCTGGCTTGCCCGAAAGATTGCGCAGCACGTTTGGGAGCATATACATGGGCTACCTCTCTGTGCAGGAGATGCACGGGTCGATACTCAGCACGATAACCGGCACATCGGGCAGTTTGCAGCCCGGCAGCATGTGCAGCAGGGGCGGCACGTTGGCAAAGGTGGGCGTACGCACGCGCATGCGCTCCAGATTCTTGGTGCCGTTGGCCCGGATGTAATAGAACAGCTCGCCGCGAGGCTGCTCCACACGAAAGACCGATTCGCCCTCGGGGTTGCCGGTGACCTTTACGGTCAGCTCGCTTTCGGGCAGGCGGTTCAAGGCCTCGCGGATAAGCTCTATGGAGTGCAGCACTTCATAAAAGCGTACCTTGGAGCGGGCGTAGCAGTCTCCGTCATTTTCAACCACGGGAATGAAGTTGAGATCCTTGTAGGCGGCGTAGCCGTGCATACGTTCGTCGATTTCCCAGCCGCTGCCGCGAAGGGTGGGACCGGCGGCGCCCAGCAGGCGGGCATCGTCCTTGCTCAGGATGCCGATGCCGCGCGTGCGTTCCTGCACGGTGTAGTCGTCAAGCATGGTGCGGGTAAGCTCGCGCATGCCCTTTTCCAGTTCATCCAGACGGCCATGCATCCAGCGGATCTGATCGGGGCTGAGGTCGCGGCGCACACCGCCAACCACGTTGACCGAAAGGATAACGCGGTTGCCCGCCGTGGCTTCGCAGATGTCCATGACATGCTCGCGGATGCGCCAGAACTGCTGGAACACGCTTTCAAAGCCAAACGAGTCGGCAAACAGGCCGAGCCACAGCATGTGGGAGTGTATCCGGTGCAGTTCTGACCAGATAACCCGCAAAAACTGCGCGCGCGGCGGCGCTGTAATGCCCATCATGTCTTCAATGGCGTTGCAGTAGCAGTTGGCATGGATGCACGAGCAGATGCCGCAGATGCGCTCGACCACAAAGACCATCTGATTGTAGTCCTTGAGCCGCACAAGGCTTTCAAGCCCGCGATGGACAAAACCAAGCTGGGGCACGGCCCCGACCACGGTTTCATCTTCCACCACAAACTTGATGTGCAGCGGCTCGGGCAGTACGGGATGCTGCGGCCCGAAAGGAATCACGGTTGTGCGGTTGCTCATGCCTTCTCTCCTTTGGCCGTGTCATCCTTGGCGGCCTCGGCCTTGGCGGCGGGCCGCCGGACCGTGGTCATGGTAAAGTACGGCGCGTGGGTGACTTCGCCCTCCAGATACATGGCCCCCTGGTAATCCAGGGGCAGATCCGCAAAATGCACCCCGAACTGATCCTGCGTTTCGTTCTCGACGAGGACAGCGCAGAAATACACGGGCGTAATGCTGGGGATGGCGTCGTTCTTGTTCACATCCATGCGCAGATGCACCATGCCCTTGGCGTCCGTGGGTTCCCACACGCACAGCTCGGCGTTGTGGCGCAGATCGGACATGGTGAGGTTTACGTCAAAGTGATAAAAAAGCCGCAGCGTGTTTTCGTCCATGACGGTCTGCGACATGGTCACAAAACGGTATTTGGCGTTGGCAAGCTGCTGCACTTCTGAAAGCAGCGTTTGCGGCGTCACTTCCTTGGCTTCAAAAAACATGGCTCTATCCTTTCCGGGTTAACCCGCGTTTTGCTGTGGCTTGTCGGGGGCTTCTTCCGGCGCGGACTCCGCCTGCGGCGTCATGTCGGGAGTGCCGTCCTCATCGCCCGGCATAAAGGTGGGCACAGGCTCGGGGCCAAGGCCCATCTTGGCCTTGAGCACGCCAAGGGCCTGCACCACGCCGTCAATGATGGCCTCGGGTTTGGGCGGGCAGCCGGGCACGAACACATCAACAGGGATGATATTGTACGCGCCGTTCAGCACATTATAGGTATCCTTGAACACGCCCCCGGAAAGGTTGCAGGCTCCGATGGAAACCACGGCCTTGGGCGAAGGCATCTGTTCGTATATCTGCTTGAGCACATGCTGGTTGCGGTGGTTCACCGTGCCTGTAACCAGCAGCACGTCGGCATGCTTGGGGTTGCCCGCGTTGACCACCCCGAAACGTTCTACGTCATACATGGGCGTCAGACAGGCCAGCACCTCGATGTCGCAGCCGTTGCAGGAACCGCAGTCAAAATGAACTATCCACGGAGACTTCAGGCGGCTCCGCTTGATCATATTGTCGACGAAACCCATATTCCGGCCTCCTTACGCCACGTACAGCCATAAAAGATTAACCAGGGCCAGGCCCATGCCGAGCAGCAGAGACTTCTTTTGCACCATCCACTGCCACGTCAGACGGGCGGTGATGTTGTCGATAAGAATTTCCGTGAACAGCGAGGCGCCCACAAGAACGGCCATTCCCACAAAGCTGGTGTGCCAGAACATGGCGCACAGCCCAAGAATAAGCACAAGGTCAAACCAGTGGGCAATTTCAATCAGCGCAAGGTACGGGCCGGAGTATTCGGTCTGTACGCCGCGCACCAGTTCCTGGTGGCCGTGATGGCAGGCAGCGATATCAAAGGGCGACTTGCGCAGTTTGATTGTCAGGGCGTAACCCAGCGCCAGAAACAGCAGGGGCATCTTGAGCAGCAGGGGCTGCTCGAGCTGGAATACTGCGGCAATGGAGAACGAACCCGTGCACATGGCAAAGCCAACGAACACCAGGATGAGGATAGGCTCATAGGCAAGCATGAGCAACAGCTCGCGCTGCGCGCCCACGTTGCTGTAGGGCGAAGGCACGCATACCGCGCCAACCACCTGAAACACCGCACCCACTGTGAGCACGAAGAACAGCAGCAGCAAATCCCCGCCCATGAAGAAAATCAGCAAAGCAAGCGCCGATGAAATCAGCGTGATGTACGCGCTGAACACCAACCATGCATTGGTAACCTGGGGCTGTTTGCCCAGCAGTTTCAAGATGTCGTAAAAGGGCTGGAGCAGTGGCGGCCCAAGGCGCGACTGAAGGCGCGCCGTGATCCGGCGATCCAGACCGGTAAGCAGGCCGCCCACCAGGGGCGACAGGATCAACCCGCCGATAGCGCTGAAGATGGTGAGCATTACAGCAGACCTCCTACCAGAACGACCAGGAATGCGATGGAAATCATGTCGATGGCCCGCGTGATCTTGCTCTCGCCGAAATACTGGCAAAGATAGAAGTTGGCCACGCGCACGGGTTCAAAGGCATTCATGGGGCCCTTGAAGCCAACCACGCCGTTCTTTTCAGCCGCCAGGCCCGAAAAATACGGCTGCGCATGGGCAGACTCTGGTGTTCTGCGGGCTTCACGCCATGCAAACCACACGCCCAGACCAAGCAGAAGGAACAGCAGGTAAATCCACACATAGCCTTCTGCGCCGGTCAGGTTGGCGCCGGGGATAAAGCCTTCGATCTGCAGGTTGAAGCGCGCGTAAACGCCCGAAACCGAAGGCTCCACAAAGGTCTTCAGCACCAGGGGCGAAATGAACGAAAACACCACGGCAAGGCCGCACAGCGAACGCAGCGCAAACATGACCGAGGGCTTGGGATTACCGTGAGCCGCATGTTCGTGCATCTTGGAGGACGACACCAGCACACCGGCCCAGCGCGCCCAGAAGAGCACGGTAAAGGCCGAGCCAAGCGCCACAAAGAAAACGATGGGCGTCATGGCCTGGGTGGCGCGGGCAATGGCTTCTATGGCCATCCACTTGCCGATGAGCATGCCAAAGGGCGGCAGCATCATGGTGAAGATGCCGATCACGGTGATAATGGCCGTACGGGGCATTATGCCGTAGAGGCCGCGCATGTCTTCGATATCACGCGAACCGATGCGCTGTTCAATGGCGCCGACGCACATGAACAACAGGCCCTTGGATACTGAGTGGTAAATGATGATGGTCGTTGCCGCCATCATGGATGCGGCGGTATTGATGCCCACACAGGCGATGATAAGCCCGAGGTTGGCGATTGTGGAATACGCCAGAACCTTTTTTGCATTACTCTGGCTGACCGCAAGGATACATGTGGCCACAAAGGTAAATGCGCCGAACAGGGCCACGATGGTGGACATGGTGGTTCCCGCAAAGGCTGGAGCCATGCGCAACAGCAGGTAAGTGCCCGCCTTGACCATGGTAGCCGAGTGCAACAGGGCCGAAACTGGCGTTGGCGCAACCATTGCGCCACACAGCCAACTCTCGAAGGGAACCTGCGCCGACTTTGTAAAGGCCGCCAGACAGAAGAAAGCAAAGGGCAAAAGAATGGCCGTGTTCTTTACGTCCATTGAGGTCATCTTTTGCAGCACGAGCTCGGTCGAAAGCGTTCCAAGACTTTTCTGAATAAACAGCATGGCCGAAACAAAGGCCAGCCCGCCCAGAACGTTCATCCACAAGGCGCGCTGGGCATTGGCCTTGGCCTCGTCTGTCTGGTCATGCCCTATGAGCATGAAGGAACACAGCGTTGTGATCTCCCAGAACAGGAACATCCATGAAAGGTTGTTGCAGAGCACCAGGCCGTTCATGGCGCCGAGGAAGCAGAAAATAATGGCAAAAAATCTGGGCTGGCGCGAAACACGCAGATGGAGATGCTCTTCGTGCAGATCCATGTAGCCCATGCCGTAAATGGTAATAAGCCCGCCAACCACGCTGATGATGATCACCATGATAAGCGACAGACCGTCTGCAACAAAGGCAGTGATGGGCACTTCATGCCCGGGAAGAACGAATTTAAGGTATAAGAGACCAATCAGTTGCAGCAGGGTCATGCCCATAATCAGGCGGCTGCCCAGCTTCCAACCTATGCCAAGAATGTAAACCAGCAACAGCAAGTCCAGCACGCTGAACACGGAATCGGCAGACAGACCCAATATGGTGTCTATCTCAAGCCGAAAAGCGCCGTTCGCTCCCAGGATCACGGCTGCCACCGCCATGACTGTGACCGCTGCAGGCACTATCAACTTGCGAGCGCTGCTGCTTTGCGTGAAATACAGCACAAGCGCCATAATAAACGGCAGTGCTACACAACAAAAAACAAGTGTACTCATCTTCTTTGCCCCACTACATTGCGAGTTGTGAAAAACTTCACTCTTGATAACTTCCTCACAACATAAAAAAACTGTCCCCCTCCTTCCATTATTTGCACATATTATTTTTATTAGAGTTAATCTATGTACTTTTTTGCGTCAACATATTTGATTAATTTGCCTACATTGATTGTTCAAAGAACAATTCATAGCAAAATACTAATATTTTAACGCTCTGATTTACGGCCCAATTGCCAATCGCCAAAACACCTGTGTTTTTCTGCTCACAACGACGGTTTCTAGAAAACGCAGGCAAAACCTGACCAGATTACTTTTCAGAGCAACTAGCGGGGATAATAGATAGCGGCGGTAGCTGTGGGCTGCCCCCCAGAAAAAACGCAAGCGCCCCTGCGGCGCAGCCATGCGAAAAACATGGCATTGTGCTGCAAGGGCGCTTGCTGCCAGCCGTAACGGCTGACTCAAACAGCTACACTCTCCCCCGGTCAGTGCCGGAGGGAATATGGGATCAGGGGTTGAACACCAGAGGGCCTTCAGCCATGGTGGCGACCATGACGGCCTTGATGGTGTGCAGGCGGTTTTCCGCCTCTTCAAAAGCCATGTTGCGCGGCGATTCAAAGACTTCATCGCTCACTTCCATGCATTCAATGCCAAAGCGCTGATAAATGTCTTCGCCAACTGCGGTATCACGGTTATGGAAGCTCGGCAGACAATGCAAAAACTTGCATTGGGGATTGCCCGTCAGTTCCATTGCTGCCGCGTCCACGCGATACGGCGTCAACAGATCAATGCGCTCTTTCCATACGGAATCAGGCTCGCCCATGGACACCCAGACATCTGTGGAGAGGAAATCGCAGTCTTTAACGCCCTCGGGCACGCTTTCCGTGCGCGTAATATGCGCGCCAGTGCTCTTGGCTATGAGGAGGGCCAGTTCAAAAACTTCGTCCGATGTCCACAAAGCCCTGGGAGCAACCGAGCGGAAATCCAGCCCAAGCAGGGCCGAACCAACCATCAGGGAATTGCCCATATTATAACGTGCATCCCCAAGATATGCCAGCGTTTGTTGATTCAAAGGTTTTTCGCAGCACTCGCGCATGGTCAGCATGTCGGCCAGAAACTGCGTGGGGTGCCATTCGTTGGTGAGGCCGTTCCATACAGGCACGCCAGCGTGTTCTGCCAGAGCCTCTACCCTCGCCTGCTCATAGCCGCGATACTCAATACCATCATAAAAGCGGGAAAGCACACGGGCGGTATCGGCCATGGATTCCTTTTTGCCCATCTGCGAGCCGGAGGGGCCAAGATAGGTCACGCGCGCGCCCTGATCATAGGCTGCCACTTCAAAAGAACAGCGGGTACGCGTGGAATCCTTTTCAAAAAGGATGACAATATTTCTGTCTTGCAGAAACTTCGGCTCGCGCCGGACCTTTTTGGCCTGCTTGAGCTGGGCCGCCAGATCCAGCAGATACGTGAGGTCTTCCGGCGTGAAGTCAATTTCTTTCAGAAAATCCCGGTGATACAGCCTGTTGCTCATGACGCATTCCCACCCTTTGCAGACAGTGTGAATCCCTGCGATTATGCCGCAGGTTGAAAACTATAATTCGAGTATCATTCCAATTTCGTCACAGCAGTAAAACTTGGGACATTTACTGCATTCAACCCACACAATGGCGGGCATATCATCGCGTTTAAACTCGCTGAAACCGCACTTGGAAAAGAACGGCGCAGCCAGAGTAAAGGCAAAAACCCTCGGCAAGCCGAGATCGCGACATCGGTCAACCAGCGCGGCCACCAGCCTTTTGCCAAAGCCCTGCGCCTGGCACAGGGGGTGAACCGCCACCGAGCGTATTTCCGCCAGGTCTTCCCACAGCACATGCACAGCGCCGCAGGCAACCACAACCTCATGCCCGTCGTCGGCCGAGGGAGCCGTGGCAACCATGTAGTCCTGAATATGCTGATAGAGGTACTGCGGCCCGCGCGCCAGCATGACGTTGGACGACGCATAATGGTTGATAAGCGCAGACATGCCGTGCACGTCGCGCACCGTGGCCGAACGGATGACCAGCGCTGAAAGGTCTTCTACGCGAACATCCTGAACAAGAGGTTTGTCTTCTACGCCAACGCGTGGAACGGCAATGGGCATTATACGCCTCGATATCTGGATACGCTCCGCCCCTGAAGGGAAAGGAGCCGAAAAAGGTTACGCACAAAGCAGCCAGAGCCAAACTCTGCCGCAAAGAATAAGCATAATAACAAGGCCCACACTGTGCAAGCAATTACGGCCCGTGAGGCGGGTAAAATTTGCACTGGCGCAGGGCCCGCAGCCCTCCCGCATGCAAATCGGCGTTGCCCGCACCGGCCTTTCTGGCTATGGTACCCCCCATCAAGGAGAACGCATGCGCACTGCACCACGCTTAATCATTGTCTGCCTTGCCTGCGCACTGCTCTGCCATTTGCCCCTATCTGGCATTGCGGCGCAGCAGGGGGACGATCAACCCCGCCTTATGAAAGTTGTAGCGCTTTCCCGCCACGGGGTGCGCTCGCCCACGCAGGCTCCCGATACGCTTTCGCAGTGGAGCACCCGCAACTGGCCCCAGTGGCCTGTGCCGAGGGGTTTCCTCACGCCGCGCGGTGCGCGGCTGGTAACCGCCATGTGGGAAGACATGCGCGGGCAAATGCTGAATCTTGGCCTGCTGCCCGACAGCGTCTGTCCGCCGCCCGGCAAGGTATTTGTGCGCGCCGATGTGGATCAACGCACCAGAGCAACAGCCAAAGCCCTGCTTGATGGCCTCTGTCCGGGGGGCGGGCAGACCTATGCCGTTTCAAGCCAGACGCCCGATCCGCTTTTTCATCCCGTGCAGGCGGGTTTTCAGCGTTTTGATCCTGCCTCGGTCGCCGCAAGCATCATGGCCACGGCCGGGGGCGATCTTGATCGGCTGCATGAGGACAATGCAGGAGCCTTGACCCACATCCAGCACCTGAGCGCTCCCGTGGCCCCGGAGATGTGCGCGCGCTACAATCTGCCGCCCACCTGCGGGCTTGCAGACCTGCCCAATTCTGTGAGCGTTGATGCTGACGGCAAGGGCGCAGGGCTTTCCGGCGCGCTGGCTACCGCATCAAGCATGGCGGAAATTTTTTTGCTGGAATACGCCCAGTGGCCTGAAATTTCTGCCGGGTGGGGCCAGGTGGACGCGCACGTTCTGCGTGAAGTGCTGCCCGTGCACACAAGCGTGTTCAACACTGTGAACCGCTCTCCGGTTGTGGCTCTTTTCAAGGGGGCATCGCTGCTTTCAGAAATGGCTGCGGCCCTTGACGGCACCCACAGGGATCAACGCTGCAACGCGGCTTCCCTGGTTGTTTTTGTGGGGCACGACACCAACCTTGCCAATGTGGGCGAATTGCTGGGCGTACACTGGCAGTTGCCCGGCTACCCCGATAACGCCACCCCGCCAGGATCAGTCCTTATGCTTGAGCTGTGGGATATGGGCGGTAAAAAAGAAGTGCGCGTGCGCTTTTTTGCCCAGTCGCTGGAAGCCCTGCATGAACCCTTTGCTGATCCGCCGCAGCCTGTGAGCGGCCTGACCATCCCCCAGTTTACCGATCCGGCCAGAACCCACAAGGCAACTGCGGCTCTGGTAACAGCGCCGCCTGTTGTGGGGGAGGCCCGCTTCAGCCTTGAAAACTTTTCACAGCGGGTTGACAAAGCACTGCGTAATGCCCCCCTGGTTCCGCAAGAAGTTCCCCCGCTGCGCCTGCGGGTGGACAGCGATGTGGACAGCGGCCCCGCCGCGGCCACTTCCGCTGAGGCTTCTTCACCAGTAAAAACCCGCTGACCCCCACGACCCCCCGCTGCATTCCCTACCGCCGTATCATTTGATGCGGCGGTTTTTCATTTTTTCCAGCGCCGCATACTGGCTTTTGACGCGGAAAAAACAGGATTGCGGCAAAAATTCCCCCCAAACAAAAAGGAATGTTTTTTGCACAATCAGATTGGGAAAAATTTTCCCCGGCTGATACGCGACACAGGGAGGTGCGCTTACAGTATTCGGCATCGCCCGCAGGGGATTGCAGGCAATGCCGACAATGTCCGCAAGGACTGGGAGACAGTATGAGCGTCAGTGCGTTATCATCATCCTCTTCCTCCTATTGGGAGAAGATGCTTGCGCAGATGAAAGGCTCCAGCGAAGCACAATCGCAGGACAATCTGTCAGGCAAGCTTTTCGGGGATCTGGATTCAGACGGGAATGGCCTGCTGAGTCTTGATGAAACAGGGCTCAGCGGCGAACTCTACAACAAACTTGATACCGATGGCGATGGAGCCGTTTCGCAGACTGAACTGCAAAAAGCCATCGAAACCCAACGCAACGCCATGTTCACCAGCATGCAGATGGGGCAGAGCCAGGCCGCGCAAACGGCTGCGTCAACCCAGCCCACTGCCAAGGATCTGCTTTCCGCCATTATGAGCGGGCAGGTTCCTGGCGGCATGCAGGGCGCAGGGCGCGGCGGCAAGGGTGACGACCTTGCGTCCAAACTCTTTTCCTCGCTGGACAGTGACGGCAGCGGCGGCCTGAGCGCCAAGGAAACGGGCCTCAGCCAGTCCGTGTTTGACTCCATGGACACCGATCAGGATGGCTCCGTTTCTGCCGATGAACTGTCGGCAGCGCTGAAAAAGCAGCGCGAAGCCATGAACAACAACTCCCAGAATCCGCAAAACCAGTCCAGCGAGCAGAACTCCTCGGGCGAAATGGACGCAAAAACCCTGCTGTCTTCCATCATGAACGGCCAGGTGCCCCCGCCGCCTCCCACGCAGGGGCAGTCTGCCTCGTCTGGTCAGAACGGATCATCCCACGTGGCGTCCAAACTCTTCTCGAGCCTGGACAGCGATGGCAGTGACGGCCTGAGCGTTGACGAGACAGGTCTCAGCCAGTCAGTGTTCGACTCTATGGATGTGAACCAGGACGGCTCCGTTTCTGCTGACGAGCTTGCTACCGCGCTTGAAAAGCAACGTGCAGCAATGGGAACGGACCAGACCAGCACAAACCGAACCGCCATGGCCCGCAGTTTTCTGTCAGCCATTGCCAACAGCGCCTACCAGAGCGTGAGCCAGACCACCGCCGCTGCCCAGAGCGTGGAAGCAGTGGCCTGACCCCCACCAGAAACAACGACTCCTCCACAGGGGAGGCGCTCATACATTATGCCCACAAACACCAGCCCGGCTGCGCAAAACAGCAGGGCTGGTGTTTTATATGGCGCGGCGACTGCACGGTAATTCCAGCCCTGCCCATTATGATAAAACTGCTCGCCATTTTTTGCACAGCAAGGCAGACATTGCCGCCGCCGAGCTTCCCCAAATGAACAGAAAACCCGCGCCAATCAAGAAAAATCATAAATACGTAACCATATGAAAATAATAACTTTCACAATCTAATTATGAAAAAAAGTTAGTAGCTCAAAAAAGCACCACAGATAACATGCTGTTTTATAATGGTTAATTTTAAGAATAAAACAAAACAAGGGGCAATTATACCACTTGTGAAATTAGTGGGATTATATTGACATAAACGACATAAAGAAATAAAAAATAAGCCGCAACAATTAACTCTTGTATAATAGCATCTAGACCAGAGGATTATATGAACACATTTGAAAAGCTTAGTGAAACGTTGATGCGTGAGCTGCGCCTCATTCATGCACCCGTTGCAATCAAATATTTCTACGACCAGAAGGAGCTGGATTCCTTCAAGGAAACTCAGCCCCACTACTCCCCCATGAAGCCGCTGACCTTCTGCCAGAGCGAAGTCGGCGCGCGCATGGAAGGTATTACAGTCATTGTGGAACGCGACAAGATGGGCTGTACCAATGCTAGCTTTGTGTTCGGCTGGAAAGAGCTGGACGAACCCGAAATCAAAAGCCACCTCAAGTACTGCGCCGATGCCGACCATGCCCGCAAGGTGCTTGAAGCCAAGCCGCATGTTCCGGCCAATCTGCTGGCCATAGCCGTGAGCCCGCTTGCGGCAGCTACCACCCAGCCCGATGTGGTGCACTTTGTGTGCGATACCATGCAGGCCTACCACATCATTGGCGATTGGATGGCAACCCAGCGCATCGACAATTTCCATCCCTCTATGAGCGTCAACTCAGCCGTCTGCTCCGGCAACGTCTACACGCTGAACACTAAGCAGGCGAACCTGTACCTCGCTTGCAGCGGCAGCTACAATTCCGGCAAGACGGAACGGGGCGAAATCAACGTATCCATCCCCGGCGAGCACATGGAAGCTCTGGTGCAGCGCCTTGAAGACCGCGTCACCAACAAGGGCGGCGCGTCCATCACCCGCCTTGGCGAACCCTTCCCCGGCGCAGCCGTGTGCAAGAACTGCCCTCTCATTGTTTTCAAGAAAGAACGCGACGCCTAAGAAGGCTTTCGCATACCGGCATATAACAACAGCCGGGCTGCCTTGTGCAGCCCGGCTGTTGTGCTATGAGCACGGGGAGAATTTACCCACTGAACATAAAAATTCTATGCAATCGCAGCAGGATCCTTACCAAAGGGCAAGTACGTGGCGGGCATGTCATCCTTGAGGTTCACCCCGGTCAATTGCCGTGCAAAGGCCCCCTGCACCAGATAGCACAGTTTGCGCACGCCTTCTTCAATGCTCAGTCCCGCAGGCCGCACATTTGAAATACAGTTCCGCGCTTCATCGGTGCAACCGGGAAAGGGCGCATAGGTCAGGTAAACTCCCAGAGAATTGGGCGAACTCAACCCCGGCCGTTCACCAATAAGAATCACCACCAGCCTTGCCTTCATGAGCGAAGCAACTTCGTCCGCCACGGCAACCCGCCCAAACGCCACCAGAGCCACGGGAGTTGCGCTATAGCCGGCATCTGCCGCGCTGGCCAGAAAAAGCCGGGCAAAGGGGGCCGCGTTTTCATGAACAGCCCGGGCCGAAAGCCCATCGCTGATAACAAGGCAAATGTCCGCCCCCTGATTGTCAGCTCCTGCGTACTGGCTTGCAAGCAGCTCGCGCGAGGCTTCCGAAAGCCGCCGCCCCTTGTCGGGGCTTGCCAGAAAATCCTCCCTGCTTGCAGCAGCGCTTGCAAGCTCAAGGCAGCGCAACCCTGCACTTTCAATATCTGAACGCACGCCTGCCCTGTCAAAAGGCGTCAGCACGGCATCGCGCGCTCTGGCATGCGCCAGCCGAAACCGCAGCCACTCCGTCTGCGGCAGGCTGACGCCACAACGCCCAAGGGCAATGCGGGCATCCGTATAGCGTTTCAGATCGGCCCACGGGTCTTCCAAAACTGTTGCCGCTGATGCTGGCAAATACTCCTGCTTCATGACGTTCATGGCAACATCCTTTAGGAGAGATCAAGTCTGCTCTGCACGGATTTTTGGGAAATCCGCACCGCAAAATACTCTATGTGGCCTGTCTGACGCGCTGCTCAAGCCCGCGCAACGCGCCGGCCGGTGGCAGCAATGCACCGGCATCATCGTGAATGCCCATGCTTTCAAGCCACGCCTCAAACTCCGGTGCAGGCCGCTTGCCCAGCAGCTTGCGCAGATAGGCCGCATCGTGGAACGAGGTGGATTGATAATTGAGCATGATGTCGTCCGCACCAGGAATACCCATGATAAAATTGCAACCAGCCGCGCCCAGCAAGGTCAGCAGTGCATCCATGTCGTCCTGATCGGCATCGGCATGGTTGGTGTAACAGATGTCCACCCCCATAGGCAGACCCAGCAGTTTGCCGCAGCAATGGTCTTCCAGCCCGGCGCGGATAATCTGCTTGCCATTGAACAGATACTCCGGCCCGATAAATCCAACCACGGTATTCACCAGCAATGGACGGAACCTGCGGGCCACGGCGTAGGCGCGGCATTCCAGAGTTTGCTGATCGACCCCGAAATTGGCGTTGGCAGAGAGGGCGCTGCCCTGCCCTGTTTCAAAGTACATCACATCATCACCCACGGTGCCGCGCCCAAGTTCAAGCGTTGCCTGCCACGCTTCTTCCAGCAGGGAAAGGTCTATGCCAAAACTGGCATTGGCCTTTTCTGTTCCTGCTATGGACTGAAAGCACAGATCCAGCGGCACCCCCCTGCGGATAAGCTCCACGGCATTGGTTACGTGGGTCAGCACGCAGCTTTGGGTGGGTATTTCATAGCGCGCAATGAGCTCGTCCAGCAGGCACAGGAGCCTTGCGATGTTTTCCAGACTGTCGGAAGCCGGATTGATGCCGATAACCGCATCGCCGGAGCCGTAATACAGCCCGTCAATGGTTGATGCCAGAATTCCCCGCGCATCGTCCGTGGGGTGGTTTGGTTGCAAACGGACAGAAAAATGCCCCGGTAATCCTATGGTATTGCGAAAGCGCGTTACCACGCTGCATTTGGACGCCACCAGTATAAGATCCTGCAACCGCATGAGTTTGCTGGCGGCTGCGGCCATTTCCGGCGTGATGCCCGCCGTCAGCGCCGCAAGGCTTTCTGCATTGGCTGCATCGGTCAGCAGCCAGTCGCGGAACTGCCCCACGGTAAAGGAACTTATGGGCGCAAAGGCCGCAGCATCGTGGCTGTCAAAAATAAGGCGGGTGATCTCGTCCTGTTCATAAGGCACCACCTCCTCGTTCAGGAAGCGTTTGAGGGGCACATCGGCCAGCACCATCTGGGCGCGCACGCGTTCCTCGTCGTTGGCGGCGGCCACCCCGGCCAGCACGTCGCCCGATCTGAGGGGCGACGCCTTGGCCAGGATTTCGCGCAGAGTGCTGTGGGCATTCATGCTGTCCGCCTCTGCTACAGGAATGTTCTGGGCAGGAACATGGCAATATCAGGGAAGAGCATAACCAGCACCAGCCCCACCAGCATTATTATGACCATTGGCACAATGGAGGCGTAGATGTCGTTCAGCGTGACTCCCTTTGGAGCCATGGCCTTCATCAAAAAGAGGTTGTACCCGAATGGCGGCGTCATATAGGCGATCTCACAGGTGATGGTGTAGAGCACGCCATACCAGATGGGGTCAAAACCCAGCGCCTTGACCAGCGGAATATACAGCGGGGCCACAATGATCAGCATGGCCGTATCGTCAAGAAACATGCCCATGAAAAGATACGAAAGCTGCATGACGATAAGCACGCCCCAGGGGCTGAGGTTCCAGCCGTCGATGAAGAGCTTCTTGATGGCATGCACTGCGCCAAGGCCGTCAAAAACAGAGCTGAAACACAGGGCAGCCATGATGATCCACATGAACATGCAGCTCACGCTGAGGGTCTGCACCAGAACCACGCGCATCACCCTGGCCGTAAGCCGCCCCTTGACCAGGGCGGCGATGGTCGCCACCAGAGCGCCCACGGCGGAGCTTTCCACCAGGCTGGTGATGCCGGTCATGAACGCGCCGGTCACAGAAAAAATAATGGCAAGCGGCAGCAGGCCAGCCCAGAGGCTCTTCCACTTTTCCGCCGAGGTGATGGATTCGCGTTCTTCCTTGGGCAGCGCAGGGCCCATGGCGGGATTAAGCTTGCAGCGGATGACAATGTAGCCAATGAGTATCACCGCGAACATGAGGGCGGGGCCGATGCCAGCCATCCAGAGACTGCTGACAGGCTGACGGGCGATCATGCCGTAGAGCACCATAACAACGCTTGGCGGCATCATGATGCCCAGCGAGCTGCCTGCCTGAATAACGCCCGAAACCATGCGCTTGTCATATCCGCGCTTGAGCATTTCCGGCATGGCGATGGTTGCGCCGATGGCCATGCCCGCAACGCTCAGGCCGTTCATGGCGGAAATGGCCACCATCAGAATGACCGTACCGATGGCAAGGCCGCCGGGCAAGGGCCCCATCCAGACGTGGAACATGCGGTAAAGATCGTTGGCGATGCCCGATTCCGAGAGCATGTAGCCCATGTAGATGAACAGGGGCAGCGTGATCATGGGGAACCACTTCATCAGCGTGATGCTGGCGTTGAACGCCATCTGCGAACCGCCGGTACCCCACAGAAAGAGGGCCGCGATGGCTCCGGTGAAGCCGATGGCTGCAAACACCCGCTGTCCGGTGAGCATGAGCATGCCCATGGATGCGAAGAGCATCAGGGCAATGCCCTCATGAGAAAGAGTGAACGTAAGATCGAACATGTCCTCGCGTCCTTTACGGCGCTCGCATACGCCGGAGCTGGAAAATGAAAATTGGGGCGTTACCGCGAGCCACCCAGCGCTTGCGCCGGGGCAAGAACCTGCGTCGAAGCAACCGGATCAGCCACAACACCAACAAGCTGAGGCTCCGCTTCTGGTTCCACATAACCGCTTTCTACAATAAGACGTTCGGGTACTTCCTCGCCCAGCAGCAGGCCGCGCGAGCGCGCCAGCGCCTTGAAAAATTCCGAAAAGGCCTGCAACAGCGTAAGAAAAATACCAATGCCCATGGTGATTTTGACGGGGGCCAAAGCCGGGGCCCAGGCAGAATTGTTGTGCTGATCAAACTCTATGGAGTACCACGTGCTTGAAACACAACCGTAGAACAGCAACGCAAGGTACGCGACCAGAAAAACAGACGTGATCACATCCATCTTTGCCTGCTTTCTCCACTTCCAGCGGCCATAAAACACATCCATGCGCACGTGCGAATTGGTAAGCAGGGCAAAACCGCCGCCAAGTATGTAGTAGACCACCATGGTGAACTGGGCCATTTCCACGCCCCAGATAACCGGCGCATCAAAGCAGTAACGGGATATGGCCGAATAGAGCAAAATGCCCATCATGACGAACACAAGATAAAGAACCCCCCGCCCCACCAGGCGGTTAACCGCATCCACATATTTGACAAACAGCTTGATCCAGTTTGGCATGACGCTCTCCTCCCAAACCTTTATTCCGCAAATTTCCCGCCGCTCGTTTTGACTGGGGCAGGCTTTGATGCGCCGCCGCCGGGTGTTTCTGACGGCGGCGCATCGGGCAGACGGAAGGTTCTGCCCCCACAGGGTTTGCAATCAATAACGGTACGGACGGCCCGCAACAGCCATTTCGGCATTGTACTTTTTGAGGATATCCACAACCTTGGCGCAGCGCGGGCTTTTCTTGGCTGTTTCGTCCCAGAACTTGTGGGCGGCCTCTTCAACAGTGCCCCATTCAGCATCGGGAATGGAGGTCAGTTCCATCTTGCCGCCGGTGGCGCGGTAGTGAGCCTCGCCCCACCAGTACCAGTGCTGGCGAAAATAGTTGGAGCTGTCGCAGGTGAGCTTGAACAGCGTTTTGAGGTGTTCCGGCACTTCAGCCCACTTTTTGCTGTTGGCAAAGTACGAACCGATCCACGCGCCGCAGATGTTGTTGGTGAGGTAATACTTGCACTGCTCTGCCCAGCCGGAGGTGTAGTCTTCTGTAATGCCCGACCAGCACACGCCGTCCAGCTCGCCGGTTTGCAGGGCCACCTGAATGTCTTCCCAGGGCAGGGTAACAGGCACCACGCCAAACTGGCTCATGAACTTTCCACCCGTGGGGAAGGAGAACACGCGCTTGCCTTTGAGGTCGGCAAGGCTGCGGATAGGCTTGGTGGTGGCAAAGTTGCAGGGATCCCATGAGCCTGCGCCAAGCCATTCAACGCCCTTGATCTCGCCGTAGGCTTCTTTCCAGATGTCGTTCAGGCCCCAGTGTTCAAAAAGAGCGGGCACATCAAGCGAATAGCGGGTGGCAAAGGGAAAATACGCGCCAAAGATGGCCACATCTGCAGGGGAAGACATGGAGTCTTCGTCACACTGCACGGCATCTATGGTACCGTTCTGCACGGCGCGGAAAAGCTCGCTGGTGGGAACCAGCTGGTCGGAGGTGTAAAGTTCGATGACCATTTCGCCATTGGCGGCCTTGTTGAAGGCGTCGATCTGCGGCTTGATGACAAACTCGGCAAGCGCCGCGCCTGCATAGGTCTGCATGCGCCACTTGATGGGAGCCTTGGCGGCCTTTGCCTCAGTGGCCCCCATAATGCCAGTTGTAGCGGCAACCGCCGCCGTGGCGCCCATACCCGCTGTCTTCAAAAACTCACGCCTCTCCATACTAACCTCCTCAAAACAAAAACTGTTTATTCACCGCAAGCGCCTACGCCTCAAAAATGCACTTAACTCAGGCTACTGCCCTAGCCTTGCACTCATGAAATGGCACTAAGCAAATTGCGAGCCAGAGGATGGTGAGGCGAAATTATTTTTGATAATATATTAAAATATATTAATTTTATGTTTTTATTCAGCACATTTTTACATTCAGAGCGAAGAATACCGGCCCATATTCTGAAACAATTTTGTAATGATTAGCACATTTTTGTTAATCAACATTTTACACAAAAACACACTAATACAATGAAACACCAAGGCATCCACATAAAAACAGGGGCATGCGCCCTTATTGGCAATACAATTTTGAAAAAATCTCATTGCCTGACGCGCAAGGGGGCACTTGCCTCAGCGGACGGCACCGCCCAGTCCACTGCGGTTCTGGCCCGCTGAAAGCATTGGGGAGACAAGCCACGCGGCCTGATGGAGATTTGCCGGGCATTCATGGTCTTGCATCCTTTGGACGCAAGCCATCAATAATGCCCGGCCCCAGCAATTTTGCCCCTTTCATCAGCTACAACAATAAAACGCACAAATGCACAAAAATGCATATTGCAGACACAGAAAAAAGCTATATGCTAACCAGAATGTCAGCGCATATCTAACAAGGTTGAAACACATGCTGCGCGAAACCCGCCTGCACCGCATACTTGCCCTCATAGCAGTCAACGGCCATATCAGCACAGAGCGGCTCATCAAGGAGCTGGGAATTTCCCGGGAAACTGCCCGCAGGGATATTATCGAGCTGGAAAACCAGGGCGCGGCAAGGCGTGTGCACGGCGGGCTTGTGGCACTGGATTCCTCTACTTCCGAACCGTCTCTCAAAGAGCGTAGAACCCGGCTGGAACGGGAAAAACGCGCCATTGCCCGCGCCACGGTGCTGCAACTGCAACAGGGGCAAACGGTTTTTATGGACGCAGGCACCACAACAACGGCTCTGGCCGAGGAACTCTGCACCATGCCTGGGCTTACCATTGTTACCAACAGCCTGCGCGCGGCCATTATTTTGAGTGAAAGGGATGAAGATAAAAAAAACGACAGTACAGTGGTGCTGGTGGGAGGCCGCATTCTTGCCGGCCGGGAGCAGACCTGCGGCGAGGGTGTGATTGAAGAAATTCAGCGCTGGCGGGCAGATATGGCGATTCTTTCGCCTGTGGGGCTGGATGCACACCACGGGGCAAGCAGTTTTTTGCCGGAAGAAGCCGCCGTGGCGCGCTGCATGGCCCAGCGCGCCAGCAGGCTGTGCATACTCGCCGATCACACAAAGCTTGGCGTTATCAGCCGGATAAACTACGCCTCACCTCGCGAAATTTCCATGCTCATTACCGATGCCGCAGCTTCAGATTTGCCATGTCTGAAGGAGCTGAAAGAAATTTTGCCAAAAGTCATTCTGGCCTGAGCATCTGTTTTTACCATCCGCCGCGCGCCGCAATACTGCTTTGAAGCAGCCGTTTGCGAGGCATGAAAGGCGATGCTGGTTATAATCGCGCAGCTCCCCCCCCCGGCAGCCGATGGAACAAACTGGCACCCATACCCAACGCAGGGGGGAATATGGCACTTCAGCAAAATGACTCGCTCAGCGATCAGGCCGTGACGCAACTGGCACGGCAGGCGTTGCAGCAATACCCCCCGGAAATGCAGGGAAGCCTGCACCTGCTCTGCCGTTCAGAAAACGCCACATTTCTTGTCCAGACCAGCAACAGCCGTTATGCCCTGCGTGTGCACCGCGAAAATTATCACTCGCATATCAATATAATGGGCGAGCTGATGTGGCTGGATGCCTTGCAGCAAGATACCGGCATCGTCACGCCAAAGGCCCTGCCCAGCATGGAGGGCCAAAGGGTGCTGACCCTGCACCTCCCAGATGGATCACACAGAAATATCGTTCTTTTTCAGTGGATTGACGGCGAGATGCCAACCGTGCACCTAGACCCGCGCGCCTTTCGGCAGCTTGGCGAGGTCGCGGCGCGCCTCCACCAGCATAGCCGCCAATGGCAAAAACCGGCAGGCTTCCAGCGCATTGTCTGGAACCACGAAAGCATGGTTGGCCCGCGCGCCCATTGGGGGGATTGGCGGGCAAGCCCCGGCCTGCCACGCGAGGACTCCCTGCTTCTGGAAGCGGCCTTGAACTGTATTGGCGAAAAACTGCGCGCCTACGGCCAGTCTGCCCGGCGTTATGGCCTGATCCATGCTGATCTGCGCCTTACCAATCTGCTGCTGCACAAGGATGGTACGCGCGTCATTGATTTTGACGATTGCGGCATGGGCTGGTTTGTTCACGACATTGCCGCGGCCATGAGCTTTGAGGAACACTGCCCGCAGGCCCCCCGCTGGCTGGAAAACTGGCTTCAGGGATATGAGCTGGTCAGCCATCTGGACGCTCAGGATGAAGCCATGATCCCGCATATGATCATGCAGCGGCGTATCCAGATGACAGCATGGATGGCCACGCACGCCAATACCGAGACCGCCCGAAACCTCGGCGCGCACTGGCTTGAACACACGGTGCGCCTGTGCAGACGCTACCTTGAGGGAGGCATGCCCTTGGGCGCGGTATAAGCATGCGTGGGAATATGTTGGCACACACCAAACAAGCCCCTTCGCCTTAAGGCGGAGGGGCTTGTTTTATACTGATTACAAATCCCGCCTCGCGGGTTTTGCACTGGCTAGATAAAGAACAGCCAGGTCAACAGTGCGAACAGGGGCACCAGAATGCCTACCGACCATGCCATGTAGCCAAAGAAGCTGGGCATACGCACGCCATCGCTTTCTGCAATGGAGCGGACCATGAAGTTGGGCGCGTTGCCAATGTAGCTGTTGGCGCCCATAAACACGGCACCCGCTGATATGGCGGCAAGGGTGGCGGGCATATCGTGCATAAGGTGCTGCGCGTCACCGCCAGCGGTGTTGAAAAATACCAGATAGGTCGGCGCATTATCCAGAAAACTGGAGAGGATGCCCGTGAGCCAGAAATACATGGAATTTACCGGCTGCCCATCGTGCGAAACAAGGTGAATCAGGGAAGCAAGCGCACCGTCAGCACCTGCGCGCAAAATGGCAATGGCGGGAATCATACTGATAAAAATGCCAAAGAACAGCTTGGCAACTTCCTCAATGGGGCCCCAGGAAAAACCATTGAGTTCACGGCAGCGCCTGCTCGTGAACTTGAGCGAAAGCCCGGCCAGGCACAGCAGCGCCACATCGCGCAGCAGGTTCTGCCCTTCGACCGACACGCCGAAGACCGAAACCAGTTCGCCCAGAGGGTAGAGGCCAGAAAGCAGCACGGCCACAACAACGCCCAGAAGAAACAGCAGGTTGATCTTGCCGTCAAGGCCGAGCTTTTCTTCTGCCGCGCCAGCCGGGGCCTCAGGCTTGGGGCTGCCTTCTTTCTTGAACAGCACCGTATCAAGGACAAAGAAGATACCCAGCAAAACTGCCGACATAAGGCTTGTTTTCATCAACAGGTTGGTTGTGGTCCAGAAGAAATCCACACCCTTCAGAAAACCCAGAAACAGCGGCGGATCGCCCAGAGGCGTGAGCGAGCCGCCAATATTGGCCACAAGAAAAATAAAAAATACAACTGAGTGAACACGGTATTTGCGGTGCGCGTTAGCCCGAAGCAAGGGGCGGATAAGCAGCATGGCCGCGCCGGTTGTTCCCATCCAGCTGGCCAGCACAGTGCCCACCGCCAGCAGCCCAGTATTGACTGCGGGGGTTCCGACCAGCGAACCGGTAAGCCGCACGCCGCCTGCGATGGTAAAGAGTGTAAACAGCAGCACCAGAAAAGGAACATAATCCAGAAGAATAATGTGCAAAAACTCGTAGAGGGCCACATTGAACCCATAAACCAGAAGACAGGGCGTTAAAAAGGCCAAGCCCCAGAAGGCCGCGATTTTACCAAAGTGTTTTTCCCAAAAATGGGGCAATGCCAAAGGCATTATGGCAATCGAAAGCAGCATGCACACAAAGGGGATTGCCCAAAGGACTGAAAGCTGCGCACCAGGGATATTGGGATGTCCCTCCCCTGCGAGAACGACACCGGGCACAAGAAGCGCGGCGCACAGGGCGCCGAGCACAGTTAGAAATCTTGCCATATGCACTCCTGAGAAGATAAGCATTACATACCATAGGATATTGGGGGTCTCTATACCAAACCTCCCCAAAAAATACAATCAATACATATACACCATGCCAAGTACAATTATAAATCACAACAACGCAACGATAATTGTCGCATTATTGCATCTAACAAAGTGATATATGTTGTAATTATGCACCATGATTCAAAGCATGAAGGCGGTCTGCCGCACAGATGCAACAGACCGCCTTTATATTCATATTTTTGAATGAAGTAGTAATTTTGCCTATCCCTGCCGCATCTCATTGACCAGTAGCTCAAGATCCTGCGACTGACGCGCCAACTCTGCCACCGCACTGGCCGCCTCGGCCATGGCGGTGGCGGTCTGTTTGGCCATTTCGTTCACGTTCTCGATCGACAGGTTGATTTCGTCACTGGCGGCAGATTGCTCCTCGCTTGCAGTGGCAATGGCATTGACCTGATCTGCCATACCCAGAACAGTTTCCAGTATTTCATTGAGAGCCAGCCCGGACTGGCTGGCATATCCCGTTGCCTGATTAACCTGCTCAAGCGCGTTATCCGTTGAGGCCATGCTCTTTGAAGTGCTCTCCTGTATGGCATTTATGGCATTACCCACATCATGGGTTGAGGCCATGGTTTTCTCTGCCAGTTTACGCACCTCGTCGGCGACCACGGCAAATCCACGCCCGGCATCGCCAGCACGGGCGGCTTCGATGGCGGCATTGAGCGCCAGAAGATTTGTCTGGTCCGCAATATCTGAAATTACGCCCATAATCTGGCTGATGGCCTGGGCGTGCGTGTTCAGTTGCAGCATATCCTGCTTGAGTTCCTGCGACACGCTCTGCACTTGGCCGATGCTGACAAGCGATTTTTGCACAATGTCGGCCCCGGCTTCAGCCTTGTCCTTTGTATCGGTGGATGCCACAGAGGCCTGACCGGCATTGCGGGCCACCTCCTGCACGGTGGCGTTCATCTGGTTCATGGCCGTGGCCGCTTCCGCAAGCCTTTGCGCAGCATGCCCGGCCCCCTTGCCTGCCTGTTCGATCTGGGCAGAAAGCTGTGTGGAAGCCGAGCTGACAATCTGCACGACTTTTTCCAGTTTGCCTGCGGCACGCATCATTGCTTCCGTCTTCTGCTGCGCCTCATCCTTGGCCGCATTGGCGCTTTCCATGGCTTCGTGCGCCTGACGCGACTGCTCCCTGGCGTTTTCTGATTCGCGCCGGGCTTTTTCTATATGGCCTTTCAAGGCCTCCACCATGGCGATAATTGATCCATACACGCCAATTCTGGCGTGGCCATCGTCAACATTAAAATCCCCATCCACCACACGATGCGCAACCACCAGCAGTTCCCCCGGGTCTCTGCCAAGCTGTCGGTTTGTTTCACGCGCAATAACCATGGCCGATGCAGCAGCAAGCACAATGGCAAAGAGGGTCAAGCCGATGCCCATAGCGTTGCTAGTGGCGTACAGACTATCCCCATTAAGGCCACGGGCGTGGGCGTTGTCGTGTGAAACCTTTACCAAACTGTCTATGGATCTGGAGAGGGCTTCGTATTCAGCATGGGATTTACCCGTAAGCAGGGCCAAGGCATCATCTACCCTGCCATCGTGTCGCAGCCCCAACACGTCTTTGGAAATATCCAGATATTTTTTCAGATCACGTTCAATATCGATCACGCATTGTTTGGCATTGCCAGAAATACAAAGGTCTCCAATCTGACGTACTTCACGCTCAAACTTTTTGCGAACTTCATCGAGTCTATCTTTTAGCGCCGAGGATTTTTGCATATCATTTTCAATGAGGTAGCGAAATTCCATAATTCTGTATTCTGCAGTATCCGTATTAATTTCACCCGCAAGCTCTGAAACTGGCACATTGCGATGCGCCAGTACAGAGGTGATGTTGTTGAGTTCTGCCATTTGCCAGAGCATGTATCCGGCTAATAGAGCCATCAAAACACCCAGCATCCCCATCCCGAAAGAAATTTTTGTTACAAGCTTCATTGTTTTCTACTCGGCGCTGAAGTTAAAATCACACGATGGAGATCATGAGCGTCACACCGCCATCAAATATAGTCTATCGGCTATAACGCTACCTGCATTATGCCCGCTTGTGATTTTTTTCAACACTTCTGGAATAAAATAAAAATATAAAATTTCAGTATGATATGAAATTTAAAATTTTGTTGCAGTAATAAATAGCTATCTAACATCTCTCAAAACAGTAGAATCGATTACCAATTTTAATAGCAACATAGTAAACAAATACACAAATAAAAATAAATTTATCTGTTGCTATTTTAGATTAATATAGCAGTATCAAATATACACTTTTATAATATCACATTCGCAAAGAATATGCCTTGACTGCCAGCTCAACCCTGATCTGAAAATTGACACAGACATTGAGCACACACCCAAATTCCAATTTCAGTTTTCTGTAAAAAATTAACACACTATCACTTTTCAAGCCACGCACTCCTTGGAAGCGACTGAAGCAAAAGCATGGAGGGCGTCCTCACAGGCACAGCCCTGCTCTTGCATTCAAAGGACATAAAAAAAGCCGGAGCGTTTCCACTCCGGCCTGTTCTTAAAAGTGAAGGCGTCTACGATTTTTTCAGTTTATCCACTATACTGCTGAGGTCTCCAGCCATTTCAGCAAGCTGCTGAATGGCTGTTGCAGATTCAGCCTGCCCACGTGTGGTGTCTGTGGTCAGACGGGAAACTTCATCAAGACTGCGGCTGATTTCTTCCGAAGCGGATGACTGTTCTTCTGCCGCTGTTGCTATGGATTGCGCCTGGTCGGCATTTTCTTTGGCAAGCACCAGGATGGCATCCAGAACTTCACCGGATTTGTGCGACAGGGAGGTTGTTTCCTCCACCACAAGGCTGGCCTTGTCCATGGAAGAGATGCTCTGCCTGGCGGCGGTTTGCATACCGGAGATATTCTCGCCCACCTGCTTGGTGGCGCCTATGGTCTTTTCTGCCAGCTTGCGCACTTCATCTGCCACCACGGCAAAACCACGGCCAGCCTCGCCAGCCCGCGCCGCCTCAATGGCTGCATTGAGTGCCAACAGGTTGGTCTGGTCAGCGATATCGTTGATGACGTCCATGATAGCGCCAATGCTGTCGGCCTGTTTGCCAAGGGCTGTCAGGTCAACCTTCATGGCCTGCGTCTGTTCATGCACATGATTTACCGAGTTAATGACCTGCCGAACCAGAGTCGCGCCCTGCCCAGCCTCCTGCTGCGTTTTGACAGCATTGGAAGCTGCCTGCCCGGAATTGCGCGCCACCTCAACAATGGAGGCGGACATCTGCTCCATTCCGGCAGAGGTATCCGTCATGCGTTGCCGCTGAATTTCCGCAGCATTGGATATCTGCTCGGACTGCGCCGCCAGCTCTTCCGTGCTGGAGGCAATGCGCGCCACAACGCCTTCAATCTGGCTGGCAGCCTGCAAAATACCGCGCTGGGTGGCTAGTTCCGCTTCTTTGCGGGCTTCCTCCGCCTCGGCAACCGCTTTTTGCGCACGCTCGGCTTCGGAGAGGGCGTGCCGTTCCTTCTCTTCTGTCGTGCGGATCATGTCTTTCAGCCGCGCAACCATGTTGCGCAGGGCATCGGCAAGCGTCCCCACTTCGTCCTTGCTCTTGATATCAAGGGTTTCATCAAGATTCCCCTCCGCAACCGCTGCGGCAAAAATAACGCCCTTGCCCAGCGGCTTGAAAATCAGCATGGATACCAGAAAATGCACCATCAGGGCAGACAGCACCAGGGCGACAATTGCGGTTATGGCACTGGAGTGCAGATTGGCGGTTGAGTCACGCTGAATTTCCTCCAGCGGCTTGTAAGTCCACACTTTCCAGCCAAGACCTGGAATAATATACAGGCTCCCCTCAAACACTCTGTCTTTGCTGGTGAACTGGATGCGGCTGTTCTGCTGCAACCCGCTGTATTTTTTCATATCAGGGATAACTTCCCACAGGCTTTTGCCAATGCGCTTGTCATCCCGGTTGGCCATGATGTAGCCATCGGCCCGCGTAAGAAAAATGTTGTCGAACTCAAGAACATGATTGGTAAAATTGGTTATGTCCGTCAGGCCAAGGTTGATGCAGAGCGTACCCGCCATCTTGCCGTTATCTATCAAAGGCACGCCCACAGCCATAACTGTTGCGCCGATAGACGAGGTATAAGGGGTTGTTACAACCCTCTTCTCACCATTAAACATCCGCACAAACCACTCGCGGCCAAGGGTCTTGGCGTTGAAATTCTTGATCATGCCCTTATCATTATGCGTTTCGCCGCTGTCAAAAGCATAATAGGCTTCAACAAGGTTCACCTGCTTGAGCAGTTGTATCAAAACATTGCGTTTATATTCATAAAGTTCATCCGGGGAAGCGCCCACAGGATTCGTCAGCATGCGCGAGCTAAGCTCAAGCACATTGAAATACACATCCATCTTTTCCGACACAGCCTTGCCCACTGCCTGGGACATGGTGTCAAGCTGCTCCATTTCAGAGTCGTATGACGAGGCACAGAAACTCCGGTACGAGCTGTAGGCCATCGCGATGATGACCAGCGAAAAGAATGCGACTACGCTTAGGAGGATTTTGTTTTTTGCACTCATTGCCACGTCACGTTCTCCTTATTGAGCATCAACTTATTTTCAACAAAACACTGCAATAGTATCGAATGCTCGCTAAAATTCTTTAGAGTCAACTCGGAAACACTATATAATTTTTTTGTTCAGTCAATGCTGTTGCAAAAACACAGCAAAAATATCTTCATATGTTGTAATTTTGCAACATAGTGTTGCAAAAATGCAACGAAAAACAATATACGATCATCACGTCCTGTCTTCACAAAATAGCTCTTTTCTACATGCATAATTAAAATATTTAATACAATACCCCCAACATTATCGTATCAGAAATAGATATGGGATCAGGATCGTTATCAACGGCAGAAGAAATAATGATGGATGAGAAAAGACATCAGCTATTCATGGCAAGGATTCCTGCTACTTGTGCGCTGCGCGGCACTTTTATATGGTGCGGTGCTGGCATGCCGCAGCGCAATCAATAAAGCCTTGCAGACAGGATGCGGAAATGAGCGTGAGCGTACTTTGGGGATTATTTATTTCTGCATTTGTGGCAGCATCGATCTTTCCTGCGCAGTCAGAGCTTTTTCTGGCAGGAGCACTGGCAAAGGATTACGCGCCGCTGTGGGCAATGATCGCCGCCGCCAGCCTCGGCAACACACTGGGTTCTGCCACCAACTGGCTGCTCGGACGGTTCTTTATCCATTATCAGGATCGTTCGTGGTTTCCCATAAAGCGCAACAGCCTTGCCAGGGCCGAAGCTTGGTATGGCAAGTACGGGCGCTGGTCGCTGCTTTTAAGCTGGATGCCTGTTGTGGGCGACCCCATCACGCTCGTAGCGGGAATTCTTCGCGAACCCTTCCCCTCGTTCATCGCCATTGTGGCTGTGGCAAAAACTCTCCGCTATATCGTGGTTGCGCTGATTACCTTGCAGTTCACCTGATGATGAAGAATAGCGGCTTGAAGCAGGCCGAGCTAAACAGAATTGCTGTGCCAACGCGTGCGCCAATCAGTGCCAACCGCCCCTCGATCATGTAAAACAGACAGGTAGGTGACTGGCGGGCAACCAAACAGATATTTTGCCCCAAAAACAAAAAAGGATGTCACATGAAAAACCATGTAACATCCTGATTTATTTATGGCGCGCCCGAGAGGAATCGAACCCACGACCAAGAACTTAGAAGGGTTTCATAATACCCTTTCAACATAATTTATAAAATTATCAATTTTTTTAGATACTTACGCGCTGACAAAAAATGAAGTTCACGTTCATTTACACTCGTTACGTAGAGCAAAATTAGAGCAAAAACACTTCTTCTAAAGCTTTCATTATTGAATCTGGAAGGCAGGGTGGGTTCTCAGGAAACAAGGACCAAGAGCCAAGGTGGACGTAAAAAGTCAAAGGAATTTCACCGCCGAATTCAAGACCCGCGTTGCCGCAATATCCCAATAATTTGCTCTTCGGCGAATCTGCTTCGTTTCATTCGTATGCTCCTATGTCAGGAATACTAACGTTTCAGTGGCATACTTTTAGGGGGGAAGGTCAAATAGCCCCATACCGCCTTGGACATGGCGGCGCATGGGCACTATAGTATAAAATAAAAAAGCCGGGGAAACCCAGCTTGATAGTTGTTATGGCGTAAGCAGTGTTGTCCCACCAGCAACTGGCGATGCTGGCAACCCTTTTTTCTGCGCATCTTTGGCAGCCGCAATCCCAGGTATCGCCCTTAATCTTTTTCGCGTCTCTTCCCTGTGGACGTAGAGACTATCAAACAGGGTCTCTATCAACCAAATAAGTTGGCGTGCTTCCTCAGGCTCAATGTTAATTATAAGGTCAACATCTTTTTCCATATGCGCACCAATGTTGCCCACTTTGCGCAATCCATCAATTGCATCCCAAAGTTCCGGCTCCATTATCCCCTGTAGCGCATTGACCTCATCAACAAGACGCCCCTTTGTAATGCCAAAGTAATCCCTAATGATGCCTTGCAGGCAACGCCTAGCAAGAGTTGCAGCCGCTTTCGGACTGAGCTCTACGATTTTACATGCTTCTTCATAATCTTCCCTAAGCTGCTTAGGGATATAGTCTGGATAGATTTTTGAAATACTATCTGGCAGCAGTATTCTCTCGAGCACTTTTCCTTTAACCTGTCCAGACAGTATATATTTCACCTCTATCAACAAGGTGCTTTTTAAACATTCAGTGTTTGGACAAACTGTGTGATGAATTTCATACTTCTTATAGCATCCTGAAAAGTCTTTTTTTAATAATGTTACACTGTGTTCTTCATGGGTATCTGAGGATATGACATAATGTTGCTGGCAGTATGGACAACGCATATTATATTCCAAGCTTGATGTTTACATTTTTAATATATTCATCTGATATGCTATTGAACGATTGCTTTCTTCTCTGAGAAAAAAGTCTTCTTTATAGCACAGATAGCTACAGCAAGTATTGCCCACCCCTTACATCTTTCTTTGAAGCAGAGAGCATCGCAATATTTTTTTTCAGATTCTCCATCAAGAATAACTTCGTCTCCTTGCTGGAACGTATTTTTGTGGAGACTTTGATCCTGTTCAACAAGTGTATTTTTTTTGTGTGCTATGGACATTTCTATCCCCTTAATACTCAATTTTTGTTTATAAATTTTCTAGACTTTTACCCCAGTGCCAACTATCCCGCAAGCTATGCAACATTTGCTTTTTATAATAAAATTTGTATCTATTTGAAATTACACAGGAGGTTTTTTGATGCCTTTTGCAACTTTTTTTCTGGCATTATTTCTATCCTTGCCAGCCTATGCCGCTGAACCAGCCCCGCAGCCATGGGCAACATTTGAGCCTCAGTGGATGCAGGTCTTTGGGCGTGACAGCGTCCAGATTGTGGATAAGGGCGATGCAAAAACCTACATACTCGACCAAGGGGTTACAGCAACCTTTCTGCTTGAGTCTGGCAACGTGCAGAGTGCGAATTTTTTACGTTCAGGGTGCTCCTGTGCGCTATATGAAAGGCATTCAGCAAACTATCCGCACCATGCTTGGCAAAAGTGCTGAATCCGCCGACCTGATAAACCAGTTTCAAACTGCCAAGCCTACAACTTTGCATAAACAGGTCAGCGGAGTTTGTCTGGAGCGCATAAAAGACGACAAGCTGGGCTGGATTTTTCAGGCCAGTTACAGCCAGCAATGTCCTAATTTCATAAAATAACCGCTGTCTCCTCCAGTCTTTCTTAGGCCCGCAAAACCATCAAGGAGCCTCAAATGGCAATCAAGGAATTTGTGGGCGCTGTGGTGCTGGAGGTGAACGGCCAGGAGGTCGAATGCTCCAGCTTTAGCGATGATACGGATACGGGCCGCAAACCAGTGAAAACCATGAATCGCAAACGCCGTATTGCGGGTTTCTGCACGGGCGTTGCCACGTACTCCCTCACGGTGTCTGTCCCCATCCCTGTTGATGGCGAGGAGATGGACTGGGAAAACGTGGTTGATGCCAAGCTGGTGATCTATCCCGTCAACGGCAAAGGCCAGCGCAAGGCCTATACGGGCTGCGTGGTCGAAAAGATGGGCGAGAAGTACGAAAGCGAAGGCGAAGCCAAGCGCGATCTGACCATGTTTGCCGTGGATAAAGTAAAGGAGTGATGGGCATGAGTACCCTTACAGAAGACGGCACCCTGCTTGTGGGCGTGGAGCGTGACGGAAAATTCCATAAAAAATTCACCCTCCGCGTTGCCACAATGAAAGACGTGGAAAACGCCCTTGAGGATGCCGGGCCGGACGCCAGCAACGCCCGTGTAGCGCGTCACAAGTGGGGCTACCACTAACTTACAAGTGATATACGCAGGTGGGGTATAAGGTCAAGATAGCACGCATAAAAGGAGGCGGTTTGTTAAGCGACAGATAGACTTGGAGAAACATGAGCCGGAATATACCGGAACATAGAAGGACATAGTGGGACGGGAAAGCCGCACGGGCTATTGGTTTGGAGAGAATAGGCGCAGGCCAAAACGTGGTCAACGTCAGAATAGCAAGTGACGGTTAAATCGTAACACGCGTACAAAAACGACGGTTAGTTTTGACTATATGACATAAGCCCCGCATGTGCCAGAAGTGACACCTGCGGGGCTTTATTTTTGCATTTGTGGGCACGGCTATCTGTATTCGCGACCAACCCAAAGTACTTGGCCAATAAGACGCAACTTCCCGACATTCTGATCACGTAGATCGAGATTTACAGGGGGGTATGCCGGATTGATCGACTTTAATATGGCTTGCCCCGGCAGTAAGTCTATCCGTTTGAGATAAATGGCTTCTTCAAATCCTACAGCAAAAATTCTACCAGGAACCACCGTGCGCTTGGACTGATCAAGGAGCACAACATCCCCATCCATGATTTCCGGCTCCATGCTATCGCCAGATACACGCATAAGCACCATGTTCTTAGCGTTACCCTTACGCGCTATAAAGTCGCGTCGGAAAGCATACGACCGTTCGCTTTCGCCATCCGTTTCTAAGCTGCCAGAGCCTGCAGAAAGCACTGCATTGACCATGGGAATCATGATCAAGTCGCTGTCATCTTCGTCTTCTGGCACTCCCCCCTTCTTCATCGGGCCTGAGCCAGTCAGAAGCCATTCGACCGAAATATCGTTTTTTGAACAAATTTTTAGGATTGCCTCGGCACTTGGGGAGTTTTCATCTCGCTCATAACCTCCGAGTGAGGCTTTACTCACGCCAATCCTTGATGCGAACGCGTCCTGGGTTTCTTTTCCCCTAACAATCTTTATACGTTCACCTAGTGTTTTCATGGGTAAAAGTTCCAAGCCCTTAAGCTTTACCCTAACTGTTACCGATAGATTTTATATAATCTATTGAAGTAACACATAAAATAAAAAATATGGGCGATATTTAAGTTTTACCCTAAATTTCGGTTGATAAAACCGAAATATTGTCCTAAAAAGGACTTGCGGGCGGTTATTTTTCAACTCTCTGTAAACAACATAACAGCCCGCCTTGACAGGGGTCAACGTCCAGCAACGGACAAAGATTGGACAGAGTGGAGACCGTCAATGAATTACCCATGTCCCCATGAATTAGCTCACCTGCCAGACGGAGCCAGCAGTCACCTTGATGACAGCGCGGTCTTTGCTGATGCATCAGGAGCTTATATTGTCGAGTGCATTCTTCCGCATGCTCACATGTGTAATCCCGTTTCTGCGCGGTTTTGGGAAACGTATGCTTTCCGGGCGGGATGGGGCAATAAAGCCCGTCTTGAGGCATTGCAAATGGCATATGGAAATATCCGTATCGCTTTAGCAGCAATGGGCAAGTAGAGGTGAACATGCCGCGCCAACTCTCCCTATTGGATGAATCTACGCGCCTTGCGGGCGTAATGGCTGCCATACGGGCGGCCATGCGTTCGGCTGCGTCTGAGGGAGAGGGACGCAAGGCTTTGCCTGACAAGTTAAACTCCATTGCCAAAGCCAGCGGTATCAAGCTGACCAGCGGCAATGTGCGGGCTGTCAGCGAAGAGACACTGAACAAATGGCTTTCTCCATCTGATGACAGCCATCCCCCGTCCATTCATGCATTGTTGGCGTACTGTCAGGCAACTGGCAACCATGAACCTCTGCGGGTTATGGCGCGCTGCCTAGGCGTGGATCTGATGACGGATGAAGACCGCCGTTTGCGCGATTACGGCAAGGCCGTGCGAGACGCCAAGGCCTGCCGGAAGCGCCTGAAAAAACTTGAGGAGGATTTGTAATGACAATGATTCCTAGCCGTCGGGCAGCGTTGGGAACTCTCCGCTGTAAATATCGCTACCGCTTCCGGGAGAAGCTGGAAGAGTGCGGACATAACAGCACGACCCTGGCCGCAGAGCTGGGGGTTAGCCCGGTAACAATCAACCGCACCATCAACGGCAGCCTGCACAGCCCCCGCGTGTTGAACTGGTTTCGGGATCGGGGTCTGGCTGAACGGTTTTTGTGCGACCCGCGCAAGTGCGGAGAGGAGGCAGCGTAATGGGCATGCAAAACTCTACCCCAGCCTCAATATTCCGCTTTGTGCTTTCTGCTGCAAGCAAGGAGAGCTTTGACACCCTGCTTTCAGAAGTCCGTGCGCTACAACGTGATTTTGAGACGTTGCCAGAATCACAGCGTTTACTTCTTCAGCCCTTCCTTGAGCGCTTTCTCCATCTGCTGTCGGATTTGAGCAAGGATCTCGTCCTCATTGAGGGGACTGGCCACATTGAAACCACAGGGACAATGGAAGACTGATCCTTTGGGGAAATTCTTAAGCAGGAATGTGTGCTTCTTGCCGCAGGTCGGACAAGTAAAAGCCCCTCCTCGCTTACCGTCAATTTCGACTAAGGTTATTGGGCATTTGTTCAGCATATTTCCGGCTCTTTTTGATTGGTTGAAGTGAACGGTAGCCCTGAGGCTAGCAGAGGAGCCGGAACAATTGAAGAGGGACAGCGCCCCACGCGAGCCAGTGCCCTCACGCTACCGCGCCCGTGTAGAACCTGACGGGATGGGTCAGGCAAGGCGCGCGATGTGGGCGCTCCCCGTAGCATCCTGCATCGCAACGGCCAGTGCAACGGCGAATCCCCATTCACCTCGTGGGGACGCGGCCACCCCGGACGCGGCACAAGGCCGGGGAACAAATTTGAGGGACAAGACATGAAGGACGCATACACCACAAGAGAACTTGCAGATCTCCTCGGATTATCTGTGAAAAGCGTTCTTGCTCGAGCCGGAACGAATCGCGAGAACTGGGATTCTCGGCCTGCAACCAAGCGCGGCGGCGGCAACTGCTGGCTTGTGGCGTCCATGCCTGAGCGCACCCGTCTGGCCATAGCGGCACGTGCCTGCCCTCAGGTGTGCGAGACCGCCAGTATCCAATGCATAGCAACCCCTGTGTCTCCTGCTTCTCCTCTCACCCTGCAAGGCGCGGCCAAAACCCGCGCGCATGCGCGCGCCGCCGTAGTGCTGGCCGCACGCGTGTTTACAGCCGCCAGCAAGATGGCGCGCACCCGTGCTCTGGACGAGTTTGTGGTGCGCTATAACGCGGGCGAAATAGCCGTGGAGCCAGACGTGCGCGCGGCCCTGCCAAGCCTGTGCCGCAATAGCCTCATCAACTGGGAGCGCCGCGCTCAGAGTCAAGGCATGGCCTCATTGGCGGGCAATTTCGGTCAGCACCGCAAGGGCGCAGGCATCATAGACAGTCAACCACAGGTGCGTGAGCTGGTACTGGGACTGATCGCCGAATATCCCACCATCAGCGCCGAGCTGATCCGCGAGGACATCGAGCGCCTGGCCAGAGAACAGTCTGCCATACGTGTACCCTCATTGCGCCGCGTGCAAGCCTGGCTTGCAGCCTGGAAGGAACAGAACCCACAGCTTGCCCTGTATATGCGTGCGCCGGATAGATGGCGCGGCCAGTTTATGGCGGCCTGCGGCAGCATGTACGAGTTGATTACCCGGTACAACCAGCGGTGGGAGTATGACGGCACGCCCTCGGACATCATGCTGAACGACGGTAAACGGTACGCCATCGTGGGTGTGATCAATGTTTATAGCCGTGAGCTGCTGCTGGAAGTGGCAGAGACCTCGACGGGGCAGACTGTAAACAACCTGACACGCCGTGCCTTGCTGGATTGGGGCATAGCCGAGGAAGTTGTTACCGACAACGGCAAAGAATTTGTGGGCACTGAGGCGCAAGGACTGTTTTTGGATCTGGGCATCATCCCCACCATCCTGCCGCCGTTTCGGCCAGACCTCAAGCCCGCCATTGAACGCGTGTTTCGATCATTCAGCCACCACCTGCTGACCCTGTGCCCCTGCTATGTGGGCCATAACGTGGCCACGCGGCAGGAAATCCGCGAACGGGAAACGTTTGCCAAGCGCCTGATGGATCGCAAAGAGCCACAGGATCTTAGCATGGCCATAAGCCCCGAAGCCTTGCAGGAATTTTGCGACGACTGGTGCAAGAGCGTTTACGCGCACCGCGCCCACAGCGGGCTGAAAGGTAAAACGCCCTGGCAAATGCGGCAGGAATACACCGGAGAGATTGCCCGTATTGAAGATGTGCGCGCCCTGGACGTGCTACTGACGCCTCTGGCCACAGATGGCGGATGGCGCTCGGTAGGCAAGAAAGGCATTCGCGCCGGATCTGGCTATTACGACCACGCTGCACTTGGCCCCTACGTCGGCCAGCGGGTGCAGGTGCGCGTAAACAGGGCAGATGCTGAACACGCCTGCATATTTGACGAGGCCGGGAAGTTCATTTGTGAGGCTGTAGCAATGCACGGTCTGGAGAGCGCGAAACGCCGCGAAGTGTCCCTAGCCAAACGCCGCGTACAGAAAACGGATATCAACGGCAAGGCCAAGGAAATGCGCGAAGCCGCCCGCAACGTGGACGCCGCAAATGCTGGGCAGCGCATCATGGACATGCACAAGGCCCGCGCCGCAGAAATCGTCGCCGCAGCCGCGCCTGCGGCGCACACGGAAACCACGCACACCACGCCCATGCTGGATAGTGCAGCACGCGCAGCGCGCCTGCGCGAAGGCGTGCCCCCCCGTGCGCATGAGGCCGAAGTGGCCGCAGCCCGTGCTCTGGCTGTGGCGCAGCAGAGCGCCCAGGAAGAGCGCTGGCTGCCTGAAAGCCCCAAGGCCCAATACAAACTGTGCCGCCGTTTACAGGCAGCACTGGAACGAGGGGACGCGGTGCCGCAGGAGCAAGCCGAATGGGCGCAAATTTTCGCAGGCAGCAATACATATGCAGGCTTTGCCATGCTTGAGCAGATGCAGCTCATTGCCGCCAACGGATAATAACAAAAACGGGGCGCGCCGTACCACCGAACACGCCCCAAAGAACCAAGTGAGGAAATTATGCAGGAAGCAACCGCAACCGTCAACCTGCCCGGCAAGGCACCGCTTGCCAACGTGGGGCTTACCCTGGGCGCGCTTACCGGGGCCATCAACCGCCCCTCGCACCTGCCCGGCATTGTGGTTCTGTACGGCCCCTCAGGCCTGGGCAAGAGCACATCGGCGTCCATCGCCACCGTTCAACTGCGAGCCTACTACGTGCAGGCCAAATCAAGCTGGACGCGCAAGGCCGTGTATCAGTCCATCCTCAAGAGCATGGGCGTGGACCCGGCAAAGACGATTTACGAGATGGAAGAACAGGTCACGGCGCAACTTGCGGCCAGTCGCCGCCCGCTCATTGTGGACGAATGCGACCATCTGGTTGCCAAGGGCATTATCGAAGTGGTGCGCGATATTTACGAGGGTAGCGGCGCGGCCATTCTCCTGATCGGCGAAGAGCATCTGCCCTCAAACCTTGCCCGCTGGGAGCGCATCCACAACCGTGTGCTGGAATGGGTGCCCGCGCAGTATGCTGATCTGGATGATGCCCGCGCCCTGCGCGATCTCTACTGCGTCAAGGTGGGCGTTGGTGATGATCTGTTGGAACATATCCACGCGCAAAGCAAGGGCGTGGCCCGGCGCATCTGCGTCAACCTGGAGCGCATACAGCAGGCGGGTCTTGAGCTTGGCAAAAAGTCCATGGACCTGACCACATGGGGCAAGCGCCCCCTGTACACCGGTGAAGCCCCGGTGAGAGAGGGCCGCTAGCTATGGCAACCCGCAAAAGAACAAAGCCTCGCCTCTCACTTGTGGGCGTGCTGACCACGCGGGAAAAGCTGTGGGCAGCCATGCGCGAGCTGAAACAGTTCACCGTGCCGGAACTGGCACGTGCTGCAACGGTTGATCGTCACGCCTACTACATGAGCGACTACATTACCGGGCTGGTGCGCGCAGGCATTCTGGGCAAGGAACAGCCCGCGCGGTTTGTCCCGGCCGTACACACCCTGCTGCGCGACCTGGGCGTGGATGCCCCCCGCGTGCGCAAGGATGGCTCCATGCTGCCGGATACCGCCCAGGAGCGCATGTGGCGGGCCATGAAGGTGCTGCGCACGTTCAGCGTGCAGGATCTGGTCGTGCATGCCTCTTTGCCGGATGTCCCCATAGCGCCCAGTGCGGCGGCTGCCTACTGCCGATGGCTGGCACGTGGAAAATATCTGATCAGTATGGCGCGGTCTGACAGTGATGTTGTCCGGTACCGGTTTGTGTACGACTCCGGGGCAAAGGCCCCGCAGATACTGCGCGTCAAGCAACTGTACGACTGCAATCTTGGCAAGGTGGTTGTTGGGGATGACATCCAGTCAGCCCTGGACTCTGCCGATGCTTCAGACATCCGAGGGACCGCATCATGACTGCCGTATCCAAGCCCACCAATGCAGACAAAGCCCGTGAAGCCTGGGGTGAGGTGCCTGACTGGGTGCAGCGTCTGGCCGAGGCCTGCGACACAGGCGGGCTTAACCAGACCGCCAGAAAAATCAGGATGTCCCCGGCGCTGGTAAGCCTTGTAATCCGCAAGAGGCACCACGCCACATATGCCAAAGCCGAGGCGCGCGTGCGCGAAATGCTCATGACGCCTATTATATCCTGCCCGGTGTTGGGCCTGATCAGCGCCGAGCAATGCCACAACGAACAACGAAAACCGTTTACGTCCATCAACCCTCTGGCTGTTGCCGTTTACAGAGCCTGCCGGGGAGGCTGCCGCCACTGGGCGGCGCAGAAGGAGAGTGATCATGCTGCATAACAAAATTAGACATGTAACAGCAACCTTGCGGAATCTTGACCTTGCTGCCCCAGATGCACGGCAGCGGCTGAACATGGTCATACTCAATCTGGACGGTCTTGCAGAAGGCGTTGAGTGCCTTGAAGCAAACTTTATCCCCCGCAACAGCAACCAGCAGGAGGAGGACACCCATGCTGCATGAAAAAATACGTTCCGTGGGCATTGCCCTGGGTGAAATGGCCGGGCGCGTCAACCCCGATGACTGGCGCAAACTGTCTGCGGTGCGTGACGAACTGGCGCTGTTGGCAAACGAGGCCGAGGCACTGGAAACCCAGGGCGAGGCCGCAACCAGCAACAAAAAAAGTGGCAAGGCCGCCAAGGAGGGTGCGTAATGGCCCGCATAAAACCAGACCCCTACATTGTTGCCGACCGCGCCCAGGCGGAAGCCGCGCTAGCGGAAATGGCCGCCTTGGATCGTAATCTCTCCGGCATTGAATCTGAGATGCGAGAGCGCATAGACCTTGCAAAGAGCCGGGCCAGTCAGCTTTCCACCCCGTTGCTGGCCCGAAGGAAAGAACTTTCTGATGCCGTGGCCGTTTACGCCAAACTCAACAAGCAGGAATTGTTCGGCAAGAGCAAGAGTCTTGACCTTGGATTTGGCATCATCGGCTTTCGCGCTAGCACTAAGGTTGTGCAGATGAGCGGGATAACCCCGGAGATGACTCTGGCCCGTCTGCATCAGTATGATTTTGCCGATGGCATCCGCGTAAAAGAAGAAATCAACAAGGAAGTGGCCCTAGGCTGGCCGGATGAACGCCTGGAGATTGTGGGTTTACGGCGGCAACAAGCGAACGCCTTCTTTATCGAAATCAAGAAGGACTCCATCCCTGCGGATGCATAAACCTCAGGAGAATTTTATGACAACGGGAGCCAAAAGCATAACCATTGCATGCGAGGGACGAGACGATGCTGTCGAAAAAATCATTGAGACACTGCGCGATCAGTTGAAGGGTGCCAAGGGCTATGCACTCACATTTTCCATTAACAGGTCCAACGGTCTCATGATCGGGCATAGCGCTGGTGGAGAACTCAGTGTCGGTGATTTAGGGCTGTTATGCGTGGAGACTTTGAAATTTTCACAAAAAATTTCTAAACAAATGGCCAAATGCGACTGCCCCGCTGCCCGCGCCAGACAAACCGTTCATTAAAATACCCCCCATGTGGAGATACAGCCATGACTAAAGCCGAACTTGTGAAGACCTTTCAGGAGGCCACTCAACTACCCACCAAACAGGCCCAGGAATACCTGGAACGCTTTGGGGACATTGCTGCAGCAGAATTACTTGGCGGTGGCGAAATACCCCTGCCCGGTGTGGGCAAGATTGTCATCAGGAAGCGCGCTGCCCGCAAGGTGCGCAACCCCCGCACTGGCGCGACAATTGATATCCCTGCCAGGAGGGTGCTGGCCGTGAATTTGAGCAAAAATTTTAAGGAAGCATTCAACTAGATTAATAAAGGCCCGGAGGACGAGCCTCCGGGCCAAAGAGATTCCAACCTATTTTTTCCTTTCGCCAGGAACAGGCTTGGAATCACGTGCATAGGTCTGCTGAGGTGGTGGTGAGGCAGGAGCTTGTGGTTTCTGCCCTCCACTGCCAGCAGGCTTGAAGCTCGAGTCGCCAAATCCTTAAAGATTGAAACGGTATAGCCACATGAAACGACGTATTTATCTTGCAAGTTCATGGCGCAATCCTTTTCAGCCAGAAGCCTTGCGGTTGCTGCGTTCAGCAGGGCACGAGGTTTATGATTTTCGCAACCCTGCCCCAGGTGAAAAGGGCTTTTCATGGGCAGAGATAGACCGTGGCTGGAAGAACTGGAGACCGGAGCAATTCATTGCCGGGCTTGCTCATCCCATAGCCCAGCACGGTTTCAGTCTTGACAAGCGTGGACTTGACTGGGCGGATACCTGCGTTCTGTTGCTGCCTTGCGGAAAGTCGGCTCACCTCGAAGCCGGGTACTCCATTGGCAAGGGCAAGCCAACGCTGGTGGTACTTATGGGGTCGGCAGAGCCGGAACTTATGTATCTGCTTGCGGGGTCGGCGGCCTGCATCGTGCCTGACCTTACCAAGATGCTGGATGGTTTGGCGCTGTTGCCCCGTACCTTGGAACCATGCACGAGGGGTTAACCATGCGAATCAATTTCGGAAAAAACAGAAAATGTGCCCACTGTGGGGGCAAACCAGTTCTGCATGTTGTTCCTATCCACTGGTTGGTGGGCCTTGTTTGCCATCGCTGCAATCCCACGCGCTGCAAGGTGTTTACGTCAATGGCAAAAGCCCGGAAGTATTGGAATCGAAAAAACTGACCTGCAGGGGGAAGCATGTCGCATCTCGTAAGAAGCCAACAAGAAATTGACCGTGTTTTGAATTGGGCAGCCCAAGGCGAGGACGAGGGAAGCCATTACCCCGGCATGAGTTATGAACAGGGCATACGAGACATGCATGACTGGCTTGTCGGCGATTCTGACCATGCCCCCGACTCTGAGTAGAGAGGGCAACTTATGTCCGATAAACGTAAAATCACGGCATCCTGCCTGCTCAAGGTTAATGGCAGCGCCCTGCGTGTGCAACTTTCGCCAGCCGCAATCTACGGAGGGCAAGAGGGCTACTACCGCGTGCGTGTGAACAGGATATGGCGTAACGGGCATGACGGAAATCCTTTGTTTGTTGACCGGGCGTCATTAGGCGTATTGCTGGCGGATCTCATGTGCGCTGCACCGATGCAAGGGACGGCATGCCCCAATCTACCTAACGACGCCCGTGTGAGTGTGACGGTATGGCGGGGAGATGAACCAAGGCAGTTAAGCGGATGGACCTATAGCTCACCGATCAGGGCAGATGACGGGCTGTGGTATGTGGTGGTGAGCGCCGGAGGGCGTCGATTTTTTGCGCGCTGCGAGGATGTACGCCTGTTGCCGCCAGGAACACAACCTGGAGGTCTTCGGAGGCGGTTATGCCGGTTATAGATTTTCGCACAGGCCAACCCTTGCAGCGTCCAGATGGAGCAATCACGCCAGCGCCAAAGACGCCTGCTCGCCGCAAGCGTGGGACTGAAGTACACGAGATGCGCAAGGCTCTGCTGGCCAAAGTGCATATTGCCAAAACGCAACTGGGCATGACGGATGACGAGTATGCTACCCTCCTTGAATCTTATTACAATGTGAGCAGTGCCGGTGTGCTGGACCTGGCCGGGCTGAAAGGCCTCGTGCTTGTTATGCGAGAATATGGGTTTAAACCGACAAAGGGCAGCGCAAAGCGTAAGGCAACCCGCAAAAAAAACATACCAGCAACATTGCAATCTGGGGCGGATGATCCCCTGGACCGCAGACCGCTTATGGAAAAAATTGAGGCCCTGTTGACGGAAAAGGGCCGGGTCGAGGGTACGCATGTGCCCTGGGGCTATGCTGTGGCCGTCCTGAAAAAACAGTCCGGTGGTGTCACGCGCTGCTTTGAGCATGCGACAGCGGAGCAACTGCGCGGAGTTATAGCTGCGCTAACCCGTGATGCCAGAAGGAAGGGACGGAGGGCCTACTAATGGCCAGCACATGGGTAAGCTATGGAGAGTTAGCAGGAATTATAGGCACAGACATGGCCAACGTGCTCTGTCGGACTCATGGCGGGGTCGAGTTGCACATACCCAAGATGACCACTCACACTTCGGAACTGGTAAAGTTCATTGGTTATCCTGCATTGTGTAGTCTGTCATTCGTTTATGGAGGCACCTGCATAGTAGTGCCCAACCGCCGTAAGGATGAGCCCAAAAAATCACAAGTATTACTACTGCTTGACGAAGGCATGTGCCCGCGCGATGTGGCTCTGAAGCTGGCGCTCACAGAGCGTTACGTGCGGCATGTCGCCGCAAGCGCGCGGCCTGGCATAAGGCAAGCCAGCCTTTTTGATTTCTAGCTCCCCTGAACAATATCAGGGTACGAATTTAAGCCTTCCTACGGCATAACAGCTGCAAGGAGGGCTTTTTCATGCCCATTGATACGTCATATGAATCTTTGTACTCCAAACTGGTTCTCACCCTGCGCCCTCTGTACGACTTCCGCGCGTGGCTGTTGCTCCTTGTGTGTTTTTGCTCCGGGATGCTGGTTGACCCGGCGAGCACACTGGGACTTGCTGGCTATTTGTCCTACGTCATCGGCATGTGGGGCGCGGCGCTCATGTTAACCAAAATTCTCACTCCGTACATCCGGATGTCTGCTTACGTCAGATCGGCCCTGAGCGGAAATACCGCCGCTTCAATAGTGGTGTTGGCCCGTGTGCTGCTACTGATCTGCATTGCCATCAGTATCATGGCCTGGGGCAAATAGCATGCGTCGCCTGTTGTTGCGCGCCTCCATTTTGCCCCCATTGGCCTTGCTATATCTGCCCATGCTCTGGGTTGAGCATCAGGCCTACAGTCCCGAATTTTTTGACCCAGCTGTCTACGCAGGGCAAGTGGAGCAAGAGACCTGTTACGGGTTGGCAGATAAGCGCTGCTGGAATCCCAAGACTGAAATGAAGACAAGCCGCGAGTACGGATTTGGACTGGGCCAACTCACAATCGCCTACGACAGTGCCGGGCGTGTACGCTTCAATAACTTTGAGGACATGCGCAGGCTCCATAAAGATTTACGCACCTGGACGTGGGAAGACCGCTATAATCCGCGCTTACAACTGCGCGCCCTTATCCTGAAGGACCAGCAGGCGTGGAATGCGTTTTCGGGATGCGCCACTGATGAAGACCGGGCCGCAATGATGCTGGCCGCATACAACGGCGGTATCGGCGGCGTGTTGCAAGACCGGGCCTACTGCCGCCAGGTCAAAGGTTGTGACCAGACCCGCTGGACGGGTCACGTGGAAACCCACAGTCGCAAAAGTCGGTCAAGCCTAGGCAAACAGTACGCAGATAAAAGCCCCTACGCCATTAACCGCGCCTATGTGCGCAACATTATGGGTGACAAGCGCGAGCGATATCGTCCTGCGCTGGCCACGTTGGCATCAGGAGGCAGCTTATGACCACGGGCATAAAGGCCGCACTGACGATCCTGGGCGTGCTGTTGATACTGGCAGGAGGCTCTGCCGGGTGGCAAACATTACGGCTTGAGAAGGCAACAGCACGTGTTGACGCGCTGGTAAAGGATGTTGCCAGCGCCAAGGCCGACACCGCGCGTTGGGAGGCTTTGGGCAAAAGACTTACCACAAACGCCGATGCCCAGGCAAAGCTGGCGGAGGCTTGCCTGAAGCGCGAGGGGCAGGCCCAAAAAGACGCGGAGACCATTGCCGACATTATGGCCCAAGCCAGACCGAATGATATTACGCCGGAACAGGTCCGGCAGGGGGTGGACGATGCTACGCGCCAGCGTGCTGCTGATATGCTCAATCGGCCTTGGTAGTTTGGGCGGGTGTGCCGCAATGGGCAGCGTGTCCATGCCCGTGCCGGAGGTTGTCACAACACAGCGTTGTCCCCGCCCGGCGAAGCCCACGCTGCCCAAAATTCGCGGGGACATACCTTTTGATCACCCCGCCCAGGTGGAGGCGATACTCACCCGAGATGCCCGTCTGCGTGTGTACTCCGCCCAGTGCAACGACGCCCTGGACTGCTACGAAGCCCAGGCCACTGCGCCGGAGGGCAAATGAGCGCGTGGGAAATTTTTTGGCGCTATGGTTGGGCCTTCGCTCTCGCTCTCCAGCTTTTGGGCCTGTGGGTAAGCTGGAGTCTGTCTAAGGGCTTTGTAACGCATACGTTCTTTGCGTCGTTTTCGCAGGGAGTGGATGAACGCTTCAAAGCTATGGAACAGCGCCAGATTGAAGTGGAAAGCATGCACAAACAACTTGTCTCCGCGCTTGCCGCTTTGCCCACAGCTAAAGACCTGCACCGCATAGAGGTAAGCCTGACCGGCATAGATGGCGCGGTAAAAGCCAGTCAAGCCGAAGTGCGCGGACTATACCATGCCGTGAACCGCATTGAACGCGTAGTTGACATGTTTACGGAATCGCATCTTGGAGGAGGGAAGTAATGTCGCATAACGAGGAATTCCAGCGCCGTATTGTGGAGGACCGCCGTCTGGTGATTCTACGCTACCTGGATGAAGAACCTGACGGCCGCATGAGCGTGAGCCTCATGACCGACGCGCTGGAAATCATGAGCCATCGTGTGCCCCGCACCACGGTACTGGAAGATGCCGGATATCTGGAAGGCCTGGGCCTGCTGCGCGTGGAATATGTGGGCAGCGTGCCCATGCTGCGGGTGACTGGGCGAGGTGCGGAGGTGGCCAAGGGGTTGATTGACGTGCCCGGCGTCAAAAAGCCCGCGCGCGGGGAATAGCCATGCCCCGTAAAAGCAGCGTCACACGATTGTCGCCAGATCTGCGCAGGCAGATAGACAAGGCGCTTACCGATGGCCGCATGACTCTGGACGAGTTGCACGAGTTTGTATCGGGCAAGTGCGCGGCTGCCGGGGCCGATGCTCCATCGCGCACGGCCTTGTGGCGGTATTCCACCAATTTTTCTGCCGCTGCCCAGGTCATGCGAGAGAACCGCGACATGGCCCGCGCTCTTGCCCAGGAGTTGGGTGCTGAAAGTGTGGAAGGTGAACAGGGACGGCTGCTAGTGGAAATGCTGCGGGGCCTTGTATATCGCACCATGCAGGAACGCATGACGGAACCGGATGCCAAATTTGACCCGGCGGAGGTGGACAAAATCGCGCGCAGCCTCAAGAACCTGTCTCAAGCCATGAGTCTGGAAGCGGACTTTGCCAAGCGCATACGCGAGGAAGAACGCAAAAAAACACTTGATGAGGCGCGGGATAAACTGGACGCGGCTGCCGCTGGTGGTCTTGATCCCGCTGTTGCCCAGGAAGCCCGCCGCGTCCTCGGATTTGAGTGATGGACATAGCCCAGCCCATAATCAAATTTTTGCCATATCAGCAAGCCTGGCTGGCGGATAATGCCCGTTTTAAAATCGGCATGTTTGCCCGCCAGACGGGCAAAACATTTACCACATGCGCCGAAATTGTTGACGACTGCATTCAGGCTGAAATCAAGGGCTGCAAGGTACGCTGGGTTATCCTTTCCCGTGGTGAGCGCCAAGCTAAGGAAGCTATAGACGAAGCAATCAAGCCTTTTTGCAAAGCCTTTTACATTATCTATGCAGGTCTGCTGAAAGGTCGCGCGGATCCAGTTTATTACGAAGGTGAATATCGTACGGCTGACAATGCCGTTTACAAAACCCAGGAAGTCATTTTCCCCGGTGGATCGCGCATTACAGCCCTGCCCGCAAACCCGGACACTGCGCGCGGCTATTCTGCCAATGTGTTCCTGGATGAATTTGCATTCCACAAGGATAGCCGTGCCATCTGGAAAGCCTTGTTCCCGGTTATTTCAAAGCCCGGTCTCAAGCTGCGCATAACCAGCACGCCCAACGGCAAAGACAATAAATTTTACGAGCTTTGGACAAACAAGGACACCGTTTGGTCAAAGCACCAGGTGGACATCTACTCTGCGGTAGCTCAGGGCCTAGACCGCGATATCGACATGCTCAAGGCGGCCCTGGACGACGATGACGGCTGGTTGCAAGAGTACGAGCTGGAATTTCTCGATGAGGGCAGCGCGTGGCTGACCTACGATCTTATCACAGCCTGTGAAGACGAAAACGCCGGGAAACCTGAACTATACACAGGCGGAGCGTGCTACATCGGCAATGATATTGGTGCCAGGCGTGACTTGTGGGTAGCCTGGGTGCTTGAAGAAGTTGGCGATGTGCTTTGGACGCGCGAAATATCGGAATTGAGCAAGGCAAAGTTTGCGGAACATGACCTGGAGATTGCCCGACTAAACCAGAACTACAATATGGCCAAGCTGGCAATGGACCAAACCGGCATGGGCGAAAAGCCTGTGGAAGACATGACGGCCGAATATGGTGAAGGGGTTGTGGAGGGGGTAATCCTGTCCAGCAGCCGTCGCCTGGCCATCGCCACCGCAGGTAAACAGCGATTTGAAGATCGCAAAATACGTATTCCTGCGGGAAACAGCATTTTACGGGCAGACCTGCATAAACTGAAAAAAGTAAGTGGCGACACGGGTGCGCCTCGGCTTGTGGCAGATCGTGACGGCATCGGACATGCAGACCGGACCTGGGCCTGTTTTTTGGCCGTTGCTGCTGCCGGAGGACCGGACACATTGCGTACATGGGAGAAATTAGCTGATGGTTAAAACCCGCACGTCGCGCCCAGCACTTCGGGCCACAAGCCGCCGCAGCATGCGTGATGGTTTCCAAAATTTTGCGGCAAAACTTGGACTTGGCCAGGACAACATGCTGGCCAAGAGTGGCTATGAGCAGGGAACATACCTGACTCGTGACCGTCAGCAGCTTGATGATATGTATCGCACCAGCTGGCTGGTGGGCCGTACCGTCAACGTGGTTGCCGAGGACATGGTGCGCGGCGGTGTAGACGTGCGCGCTCAGTGGGACGCTGGAAGAACAGACGAGCTGTTGCGTGAGCATCGGCGTACTGGCTGCCCTGGGCGTTTGAGTGACGCCATCAAGTGGGGCCGCCTGTATGGCGGAGCGCTGGCCGTGTTACTGATAGACGGCGATGACCTGTCCACTCCGCTGGAGATAGACAGCATAACCGAGGGCAGCTTTTTGGGTCTGCATGTGCTGGATCGCTGGCAGGTACAGCCCAGCAGCGAGCTGATCTCTGACCTCGGCCCCATGCTGGGCTACCCTGAATTTTACAGTGTAAACACTGTCGGCGGTATGGCTGGCGAGCGCATACACCACACTCGCGCCCTGCGGTTTGTGGGTGTTGAGTTGCCGTCTCAGCAGCGGATCAGTGAGCAGCACTGGGGAGCCAGCGTAGTCGAACAAATGGAATCCCGTATGCTGGCATATGACAGCGCCACGGAAGGCACCGCCAACCTGTTGTACAAATCGTTTTTGCGAGTGATCGGCGTTGATGGCCTGCGGTCAATTCTGGCGGCTGGCGGCAAGGCCGAACAGGCGTTAATCCGCCAGTTTGAAATGGTCCGCCAGATGCAAAGTAACGAAGGCATCACCCTGCTGGACAAAAACGATACATTTACAACTGCCGGTTACAGTTTTGCAGGTGTGTACGATGCAATGCAGGCCTTTGCCGAGCAAATAGCCGGGGCCACCGGTATTCCTCTGGTGCGCCTGCTTGGTCAAAGCCCCAAGGGATTTTCCACGGGTGAATCAGATTTGCGCACCTACTACGACACCATCGCCACCTTGCAGGATGACGACCTGCGGCCCGCGCTTAACGTGATCTTTGCCGTGTTGTCTCGTCACCTGTGGGGTGAAAGCCTGCCGGATGGCTTCAGCTTTGAGTTTGAGTCCCTGATGCAGCCTTCCGAGCTTGAAAAATCGCAGATCGCAACATCTGATGCCCAGGCTGTGGCGGCGCTCGTTCAGGGCGGCATTATTACTCCTAGTCAGGGGCTTGCCGCACTGCGCGACAGTGCTCGCGTGACCGGCCGTTTTGCGGGGATCAGCGATGCAGATATTGACCGCGCTGAAAAAGCTGAGCAGGCCCCACCATTGCCGTCGCTGCCTATCTCGCAGCCCAGGCAACCATTTGCACCCTTGAGTATGGGAAATGGCAACACTGCAGACCAATAACCCAGCGCCCTGGCCCAACCTGGCGTGGACGTGGGCAGATGCCGCAACAGCCAAGGCCGGAGTGTTTACACCTTCGCGCGCAGCGGAGCGCAGTTACGAGCGCACCCTGCGCAGCCTGGCCGGACAGATATCTCAGGTGCTGGGCAACCACCGGCCCCAGGATGCCGAGGACATTCTGCGCACCTATGCCGAAACCATCACGCCGTGGGCGCGTCAAAGTGCCGCCAATATGCTGGACGGCGTGGCGCGCGGCAATCTGGATCAGTTCCGCCGCATTGCCGACCGCATGGGGCTGGACATGCGCATATTTCTGGAGGGCGATCCCATTGGCCAGATCGTGGCCCAGCGCATCGAGGCTAACACAACCCTGATCAAAAGCCTGCCTCTGGAGGCAGCCATGCGCGCAGGTGCGCTGGCCCACGAGGGACTGATCAGCGGCATGCGGGCCGAGGACATGGCGGCGGAGCTGGCCAGCATTGGCGGCACCACCATGAGTCGGGCGCGCTGTATTGCGCTGACCGAGGTCAGCAAGGCCAGCACGGCGCTTACCCAGGAGCGAGCCGAGTATGTGGGTAGTGATGGCTACATCTGGCGTGATGTCCATGACGGTGCCACTCGACCCAGCCACCGGGCGATGGGGGGCAAATTTGTGCTATGGGGCAAACCGCCAACGCTGGACGGCATGACCGGCCACGCCGGAGAGTATCCCTACTGCCGCTGCTACCCGGAGCCTGTCATCCCCAAAGGCGATGGTACGCGCAAAACTTTTGCCGTCAGCAGTTTGCCCACGCAGATACAGGAACAGGCCCGTGGGGAACAGAAACTCTACACCCAGTGGGAAAAGAGTCAGGGGGCTGAAGTGGTTCGCCATATGCCAGGCGCACCACTATATAACGTTGAGCGGGCGCAACTGGACATGGGCAAATTGTCGGCCTACGCCCTTGACCCTGACCATCCGCGTGGCGGCGACAAGGCCCGCGTATTTGCGTCTGCCCTGGGTCTTGGCCCACAGGACGCGGGGTGGCTGCGTGATCAGGTTATGCAGCAGCTGTCCACCGTGGCCGCTCTGGTCAGGCCCGGTACGGAATACGGGCAGCGGTTTGACGTGGTTATGCCCATAACTGGTCTCAACGGCAGAACGGTTGAGGTCAAGACTGTATGGCAGTATGATTATACGGATGGCGGCATACGTACCGCCCCCCGGCTTATAACCATGTATGTGGACAGATGATATGTTGCGTGAACTTGACGACATCCGCCTGACTCAGGCCATAACCAGCAAGGGCAGCGCTGACCTCGTGCGCAGTGCCGTTACTCTGCCTGCGGGTACAGAGGGTACGGTCATGAGTGCGTATCCCAACGGCGCGGCAGATGTAGAGTTTTTCGTTGGTGTCAGTGACAACGCCCCTTATGGCTATGTGCTGATCACGCTGGATCCGGCCCAATTTGAGAGGATCGCCAAAAACGCCGTCTAACGCCTTATGCATGACCGGAGCGTATCACCGTGCCAAAATGACAAATAAACCGCACACGCGGCGCGGTAAACACCCGTAAACACCATGACCACGACAAGACACCCTGAACAATATCAGGGTGTCTTTTTTTGCAGCCTACTTGCATGGTCTACCCATGCGTATCCATACCACTGCCAAACTCTCCGAAAACATCTTGCGTACCCCGGAAGGCTACCTGCTTTGCAAGGGAGCAGCACTGGCGCGCACTGGCGCAATGGCTTACCTGCCGGAAGAGGTGCCGCCGGAAATCGTAAAAGGTTTCCATGGCGACCAGGTGCTTGTTACCCGTGATGCTGCCGAAGTATTCCGGCCTGCCACGCTGGCCAGCTTTGAGGGCAAACCCTTCACGCTGGATCACCCGGACGAAGACGTTAATCCAGACAACTGGCCAGAGCTGGCCCACGGATTTGTATTTAACGTGCGCCGGGGTGACGGCCGCCAGCAGGATCTGATGCTTGCCGACATCCTGATTACCGAGGCTGATGCCATTGATGCGGTGCTGCATGACGGCATGCGCGAGCTGTCGTGCGGGTATGATTGTGATTTCGAGGCAATCCGTCCCGGCGTGGGACGGCAAATCAATATCATGGGCAACCATGTGGCGCTTGTAGACCACGGCCGGGCCGGGGCGCGCTGCAAAATCAAAGATCAAAGGGAGACCCCTATGACCCCCAAAAAGACAAAAAAGCCCAGCTGGGCGGATAAAATGCGCCTCCTGCTGAAGGACGCGGAAGCCGAGGAAGCCAACGGCTCGCAGGACGAAGACACGCCTCCCCCGCAGGATGAGGATGATCCTGTGGCCACCACGGATGACGACGTGGCCGCAAGTCTCGAAGAAATCAAGCTCTCGCTACGCACACTGATCGAGATGCTCAAGCCGCAGGGCACGGATGAAGATCCGCAGACCCAGGGCGAAGATCCGGACCAGAGCTCGCAGGACGGGGACGATCCCCAGACTGATGAAGATCCGGACCAGAACACACCGGATGAAGACGATCCCCAGGCTGATGAAGACATCCCGGTCAAAAGCGCAGACCGCAAGCCAGGACGCATGGCTGATGCCGCCACTGTGCGCAGTGCCCAGCGCATGGGACTGCTGGGCTGCCGCGTGGGCGATAACGCTGATGTTGTACGCCGCACTGCATTGGGCATGGCCTGCCGCAGCCCCAACACCCGCCGCATTGTGGACAGCATCCTTGGCGGCAAGGCCATCGCCAATGCCACAAATGCCGAAGTGCGGGCCGCGTTTGCTGCTGTGGGGGTGCTTGCCGGAGCTGGCAACAACCGCCGCACAGTTGACAGTCTTTCCAGACCTGGCGCGGGAGACGGTAAAGGGCCGGTTACCCCCGCTGACATCAACAAAATGAATGCCGCGTACTACTCCGGCAAAGGGGGCAAGTAATGAGTAACGCCTATCTCAAGCGTATGCCCGCCGGTATACCCGGCGACGTAAGCCGCAAGGCCGAAGCTACGGTGGAAGCCGGGCTTATGGGTGAAGCCGTTGCCTTTGGCGCACCGGTCAAAATGGACGGAGGCAGGCTTGTAGCTCTTTCTGGCGCGTCCGATGCTGTCTACGGCTTTGTGGTGCGCCCGTATCCGACCATGGGCAGTGCAGCGGCATCCGGCAGTATTCAGGACGTGCTGCGACGCGGTTACATGACCGTCAAGCTGACCCAGGGGACATCTGCCAAGGGTGGCCAGGTCTATGTGCGCCACACGGCAGAAACCGGCAAGGCTGTGGGTGACATCGAGGCCGCCGCAGTGGAGGGCAAAAACCTGGCAGTGCCGGGATGCCTGTTCATGGGTGAAGCTGATAGCAGCGGCAACGTCGAAATATCCTTCAATCTGTAGGAGACTCAATGTTTACGTTTGACAAAAAGACTATCCGCGATGCTGGCGCATTTTTCATTGGTGAGCTGGAGCGTCTTGATCCGGAGCTGCACGCGCCTTTGGCTTCTGTTACCTGGGGCAGGGATATTGACCTGCGCGAGGATGTGGTTCTGGGGGATGAACTGAGCAGCTTTACAAATTCCTCCTTTGCTGCTGCTGGCGGTATCTACGCCAACGGCATCAACTGGGTGGGCAAGGACAGTACTGCCATTGCCGGCATGGCCGTGAGCATCGACAAAACCAGCAAGCCCCTGCGCCTGTGGGGCCAGGAGATCGGATTTTCCGTTCAGGAACTGGCTGCGGCCCAGCGTGTGGGCCGCCCCATTGACCTGCAGAAGTTTGACGGCCTCAAACTCAAACATCAGATGGACATAGACCAGATGGTCTATCTGGGAGACGAGGTGGTGGGAGCCACCGGGCTGTGCAATAACGCGTCCATCACCCCCATGGATGAGACAAAAACCTGGGAAGCCTCCACCCCCCTGGAAATCCTGAAAAGCATCAACAGGGTGCTGGAAGCGGCCTGGGAACAGACCGGTTTTGCCGTGCTGCCTGACCGGCTGCTGGTGCCTCCCATGGCCATGAGCAAGCTGACCCAGCCCATCACGGATGCAGGCAGCAAGAGCGTTCTCCAGTATGTACGCGAACAGTGCCTGTGCAACACTGTCAACGGCCGCCTTCTGGATATTGCTCCGGTCAAGCATCTGTCTGGTGCTGGTCAGGGACAAAAGGACCGCATGGTGGCCTATACCAAGAATCGCCAGTACGTACGCTATCCCCTGGTGCCCTTGCAGCATACGCCGGTGGAGTATCGGGGGCTGTACCAGGTCACCACCTACTACGCGGCCCTGGGCGAGCTGGAGTTTGTTTACCCTGAAACCGTGGCCTACGCGGACGGCATCTAGCCATGGATATTGCCGCCTTTCGTGCCTCTTTTCCGCAATTTTCTGCGGAATTGGTGCCGGACGCTCGTGTGCAGTTTCATCTCACCATGGCGGGCAAACTGTTGTCCGCCAAGCGGTGGGACGATCTGCTGGATCAGGGTCTGGGCCTGTATGTTGCCCACCAGCTCACGCTGGAGCTGGAGGCTCTCAAAGCCCAGGACGGTACGGGCGGCATTGACGCGGCAGCCGGAGCCGTAACGTCTGAAACCAAAACCGTGGGGAGTATGTCCCACGCTGTAACGCGGGCCGGTGCATCTGGCCAGGGCAGCGCCCTGGTCAATGCCGGGCAGTACAACAACACAATCTACGGCCAGCAGCTCTGGCAGCTCATGCAGATTGTAGGCGCAGGCGGGCTGGTGGCATGAAGCCGACTGTAACCGTCAAACAGACTGCGGATATGACAAAGCTGATGACGCAAGGCGTCGCAGCCCTGACCAAGGTCGACGTGTACATCGGCGTACCCGCCGAAAACGCGGGCAGCCGTGCGGGCGGCATCAATAACGCGGAATTGTCCTATATCCACGAATTCGGTGCTCCAGCAGCGGGCATACCGGCCCGTCCCCACCTTGTGCCGGGCATTGAGGATATCAAGGGCGAGGCTGCAAAAACCATGAAGGATGCGGCAAAGCAAGCCCTGGAAGGTAATGAAGGGAGTGTAGAGCCTGCTTTGAACCGCATCGGCCTGCTGGGCCAGAACGCCGTGCGGGCGCGATTCCAGAACAACGACTGGCCGCCACTTAAAGATTCTACCCTGGACTACGCCGCGCCGAAAAAAGACGCTGAAGGCAACACGCTGACGGACAAAAAGGGCCGGGTCAAACGGGGTAAGTCCAGACGGGATGAAGGCAAGACCAACCCCCTGCTGAATACCGGTCAGCTGATGAAAAGCCATACCTATGTAATCCGTAAACGCGGCCAGGGCATGATCACGCCGGGAGGAAAATAATGCTGGATGTATCGGCACTGCTGGACGACACGGCGTTTTGCACAGCGTTTACGGTGCTGCGCATCACGGAAGCCGTAAACGATCACGGCCGGGCCGAATATGCGGAGGCCTCCATGCCCATGACCGGCGTGGTGCAGCCTGCCACGGCCCGCGAGCTTGACCGTCTTCCCGAAGGCGAACGCGACAAGGAAACGCTGACAATCTACACGCGGCAGCCGTTGCACGTGGGCAACCTGCCTGAAGGTACGGCGGCGGATTGCGTGCTGTACAACGGCGCGCGCTATACCGTTTCCGCCGTAGAAACATGGCCGGGATATACCCGCGCTTTGGCCCAGCGGGAGCTTGACCATGCCTGATGCAGTCACACCGCCCGGCAACAGTTTGCAGGTTGGCTGGGTGCTCCCTGGTCCAGGCCCGGACGAAGACGCCCTGGAAAATGCGCTGCATGACATGGTTTGCGGCCTCACCGGTTTGCCCGGTCCTATGGTGCGTCCCCGTTGGCAACCGAACCCGCCCAAAACGCCTGGGGCGGACCCAAACTGGTGCGCCTTTGGGATTGTCAACGAGAGCGCGCCCGGCGGCACGGCGTGGCACCAGGGCGGTGCCACGCATGTGGAAATACACGAGCGCCTGGTTGTTATGTGCAGTTTTTACGGGCCGCAGGCCAGGGCATTGGCCAGGTCACTACGGGATGGCCTGTATGTGGAGCAAAACCGGTCGATGCTGCGTGATCTGGCCAATCTGGCCTTTGTGGAGGCCGGGGACATTATGCCCGCGCACGAGCTAGTTAACCTGCGCTGGATACGCCGCCAGGACATCACAATCACCCTCACGCGTGGTCCTAAAATGGACACGGACGAGGGTCTTACGGACATCAAAGATATCGACAGCGTCAAGGCATGCGGCCTGTGCGGTCGCTCGCGATAGGAGAATTCTATGGCAACAAAGGCACTTGCCGTTGACCGAGTTGTCAACGTCACCATTAATTTGCAGGCCCTGGCTGCGAGCCGCCGCAATTTTGGCGTGCTGCTGATTGTGGGCAGCTCCGACGTTATCACGGCCAGTGAGCGCATTCGCAGCTACACTGGTATAGACGGCGTTGCGGCAGATTTTGGAGTGGAAGCACCGGAATATCTGGCGGCGGAACTGTTTTTCAGCCAAAGCCCTCGCCCCGCAATTTTGCAGATCGGACGCTGGCTCAAGCAGGCTACCAGCGCCATGCTGCGCGGCGGTATCTTGACCGCCGAAGAGGCGGCGCTTGCGCAGTGGACGGGCATCAGTGATGGCAGCCTGACTGTGCATGTGGCTGGGGCCACGCATGAGGTGTCTGGCCTGGACTTCCGGTCTGTCACCAATCTTAATGCCGTAGCATCGGCCATCAGTGCCAAGACTGCCGCTAATGGCGTGGTCTGCACATGGGACGGCGAGCGGTTTACTCTCGCGACTACGGGCACAGGGCCGGATGCGACGCTCACATACTGCACGGACGCTACGGCTGGAGGCACGGCCCTGGCCGCAAAACTCAAGCTGACCGAAGACACGGCCCTTGCCCCACTGGATGGCCAGGCGGCGGAAACCATCAAACAGTGCGTGGTTGAGCTGGCGGATCGGGGCGACTGGTACGGGCTGGCCATAGCCGACAGCAGCCTGACAGTGGATGACCATCTGATTGTTGCCCAGTACATCCAGGCGGCTAGCAAAAGCCGTATTTACGCGGCCACTATCACGGACACCCGCGTGCTGGATGCCGCCTATACGGATGATCTGGCCAGCCGGGGCAAAGCGCTTAAGCTGTCGCGTTTGTTTGTTGCGTACAGTACCAACAAATATGCCGCAATCAGCGCCATTGGGCGAGCATTTACGGTCAATTTTTCGGCCAACCGCAGCACCATCACGCTCAAGTTTAAACAGCTGCCGAGTGTTGAGGCCGAAGGGCTGACGGAAACCCAGGCAAACACTCTGGCTGCAAAGCGTTGCAACGTTTTTGCCGTCTACAACAACGATACGGCAATTCTTCAGGAAGGCGTCATGAGCGGCGATGCCTGGTTTGACGAGATCCACGGCACGGACTGGCTGCAAAACGCAGTACAGACCGAGCTGTGGAACCTGCTGTACCAGAGCAAGACCAAGATTCCGCAGACCAACAGCGGCGTGCATCAGCTCATTACCTGCATCGAATCCGTGCTGGATCAGGCCGTAAACAATGCCCTGGTTGCCCCCGGCACCTGGCACGGCGACGGCTTCGGCCAGTTGGAGCGCGGCGATTATTTGCCCAAGGGATTCTATGTCTATTCGGAGCCGATTGAATTGCAGGCGCAGAGCGAGCGCGAAAAGCGCGTGGCTCCGCCCATTCAGTGCGCCATCAAACTGGCCGGTGCTATCCATTCTGTGGATGTGGCCATCAACGTAAACAGGTAACAGCATGGGATACGCATACTCTTTTTTGGACGTACACGCGGCCATCAGCGGCCCTGGCGGCAACTTCCCACTTTCGGGTGACCGGGCGGGCATTGCCCAGGAAGGCCTGACCATCGTCCCCACCGGCGATCAAAACACCATGACCGTGGGGGCAGACGGGTCTGTCATGCACAGCCTGCTGGCAGATGCTAGCGGCACTGTTACGGTCAATCTGCTGCGCACATCGCCCACAAACAGGCAGTTGCAGGAAATGTATAACTATCAACGTCAGAGCAGCGCCAACTGGGGGCGCAACACCATCACCGTGCGCGATGTGGCACGCGGCGACACCGTGACCTGTCAGGAGGTGGCTTTCGCCAAACAGCCGGAAAAGCCTTTTGGCAAGGAAGGTGGCACACGACAATGGACGTTCCATGCAGGCAAAATCAGTATCCAGGACGGCAGTGGCACGCCGGAAATCTCTTAGGAGTAAGCCATGAATGAAGTTGAAATCCAGGGCACTGTTTACAAGATTGGCAAACTCAACGCCTTTGCGCAGATGTATATTCTTAAGCGCGCCGCCCCGGTGCTTGGCAAGTTGCAGGGCGTGCTTGCCGCCGCAGACAACAAGGATGCCAAGCTGGCAGACGTGCTTGAACCTCTGGGCGCGGTCATTGGCGATCTGCCGGACGAAAGCCTGGAGTATGTGTGCAATGCCGCTCTGGACGTTGTGGATATGCGCCAGGCTGGCGGCGGCTGGGCACCCGTGCGCAGCAAGGGGCAGCTCATGTACCCGGACATGGATCTGCTCACCATGTTGTCCCTGACGGCCCACGTGCTCAAGGATAACCTGACCACTTTTTTTCGCGCACTCCCGGCGTTGCAAGCGCCGGGACAGGAACCGAAGACGACGTAGACGTTGACTGGGTATGCCTGCCGGGCGGCGAGGACTGGCTGTTGCGGCCCGTGCTGCGAGGTATGTGCCGATATGAGAGCCTCAAGGATTGTACTCTCGACCTGGCGGACATCGCATTAATGAATGACGCCTGCAACGTGCAGGACGAAAACGAGCGCCGTTACCTGGCGGCGCTCAAGGATAAGGACGCCTCCTGATGGCCGTAACCATCGCCGAATTTTTGGCCTCTGTGGGCTTTCAGGCTGACGAAGCCAGCCTTAAGGGCGCTCTGGCCAAGGTTACAGGCTTTGCAGCAGGTATCACGCTTGCAGCTGGTGCAGCCTTTACGGGCATCATGCGTATTGCCCAGGGCGAGGTTGCACTGGCAAAGCAAGCAGATACCTTGGGTGTGCCCATTCAAAAGCTGGAAGAGCTTGGTTATGTAGCCGAGCAGACTGGCAGCAGCTCTGAGGCCGTGGCCGCAGCCCTGGGCGGCCTGAAGGAAAAGTATCCATACATCAAAGATACCAGCGTGCTCCTTGAGCGCGTGGGCAACAACATGCGCGGCATGAGCGACCAGGCCGCCAAGCTATATGCCAAACAGATGGGCATTGACCCCACCTTGGTGCCCATGCTGACACGCGATGTCAGCGGCCTCAAAACCGAATTTGCGGCCATGTACGACGTGGCCGGTCGCGATGCTGCCAAGGCGGCAGAAGACAGCCGGGGATTTTTGGCAGAGCTGAACAAACTGCACACTATGAGCGGCTTACTGGGTAAGTCCGTGGCCGGAGTGTTCCTGGGCCAGCTGCGCGGCGATGTAGAAAATTTGCGCCGTGTCATCATGGAAAATTTCGGCAAGATCAAGGCCATCTTTGAAACCGTGATCGGCGTTGTTTTTCGGGTTGCCGGAGCTATTGGAGCCTTTGTGCGCCGCATGGTCACCTGGGCATCTGCCCTGGTAAGCTGGTACGATAAGCTGGATGGCGGGCAAAAAAAGATTATCCAGGGCCTTGTGTTATTTGCTGCCGCCTGGAAATTTTTAAATGCCGGTTTTTTGGCCACGCCGTTGGGCATGCTTGTGGCCGGTCTGGCCGCCATCGTAGGATTGATTGACGATTATCAAACGTACATGGAGGGAGGGCGCAGTTATTTTGACTGGGGGCCGTGGGAAAAAAGCATTGAGGGTGTGCGTAACGCGATCAGCAGCGCCATTGACAGCGTGACCAATTTTTTCCGCGAGCATGAAAAGCTCATTACCGGATTTGCTCAAGGCATAGCCATAGTCATGGGGCTAAAGGCTGTGATGATGCTCCTCAAGGGCGCTGTCGGCGGTGTGGGTATGGCCTTCCGTGTTTTGTTTGGTCTGGTCAAGGCCAACCCCCTGGGGTTGATCATAACAGCCGCCGCCATGATCTGGGAAAACTGGGACCTCATTCGTGAGAAGTTTCCAGACTTCGCAGCCTGGGCAGAAAAAGCCGCTGCTGCAATAAAGAACTTTTTCGCGCCTGCTTTGGATTGGTTAAAGGAAAAACTTTCCGGCATGACGGATTGGTTGCCCGACTTTGTGAAGGAAAAAATGGGATTGGCCGTAAACGCCAATGTAACCCCGCCGCCAGACGGACCGGCGCTGAAACCGCAGCCCATACCAGCTATGGCAGCCAGCCATACATCCCGCGAGGTTAAAGTAGAATCAAAAACGGAGATTACCCTTAATGGCGCGCAAAGCCCTGAGCAGGTGGCCGGACTGGTGGCGGGCAACCAGGACAGGGCCGCTGCCGATATGGCGCGGCACATGCAGGGGGCAACCCGATGAGCACTAACGGCACTGTCATTACCGGGCGCAACCTGGGCGGCTTGCAATTTGCGGTGGTCGTGGAGGAGCAGCACGAAGATAAGCTGACGATCACCGAACACCCTGTGGAACAAGGCGCAAAGATCAACGACCACGCCTATGTTATGCCAGCCACTGTTACCATACGCGCGGGTGTGTCGGACACGGCCGGAGACGGCAAGGCGCGGGAGATGTACGACAAGCTGCTGGACCTGATGCGCAAGCGCGAGCCGATCAGCATTGTTACCGGTAAACGCCTCTATGACAATATGCTGGTTGAAGGCGTAACCTGCACCACTGATAAGACCACGGAAAAAGCCCTGCTGGTGACTGCCAACTGCAAGGAGGTCATTATCGTGCGCACACAAACGGCCAGCGTGCCGCCGCGCAGCAGGCACAAAAACGCCGCCAAGACCGGTGGCGTTGCAGATAAAGGTCAGAAGCAGCCTAACAGCATACTAAACGCCAGCGCGGGCAGCGGCGGATATACCCGTCCCGGCGGCGCGGCGAAATGATCAACAAGAAGGGGGCTTGCGCCCCCTTTCTTGCTTGCTGCTATGTCTATCTGCGAGAGCCTATCCGTTATCGTACCGTGTTGCCGTAGCGCGGATAATGTCGGCATATTGCAAAATGTCTTCAAGGTTGTTGATATCCTGCATTATTTTTTCTTTATTTTCTCCAAACATTTCAATCCGCAAGCGTTTTATGTTGTTGAAATGCAAACGCAAAAGAGGTTTGAAGCGGTTGTCATCCAACAGCACATTACAATAACTCTGGGCGTCGCGGATAAACACGCGCTCTGGTGAAACCGTGCCCATGAGAATGGACTTCACTAGATAAAATGCCTGCCATTCCTCTTCAGTTGTGGTTATTTTGTCCTCTTCTTCCACGGCCTGAGTCGGCACCTGTTCGGTCTTTTTGGGCGCTGCGGCGATTGCAGACTTGAGGCGGGCGTCCACACGTTCTTCAATGAACTCTGAATATGCCCTTTTTACAAAGGCTGCGAACTGTTCGCGAACGCTTTTCATTGCGCGCCCTGGATATAGCTCCCGTATGAAGAAATCTACAAAGCCTTCTGCGGGTTCTTCAATCTGAGCGAGCAACAGATTTTTTATTTGCCGATTGTATTTGAGTTCCTTGGCCGTGCCCAGTGCCGTTTCAAGATCAAATGCCCCCTTGCGGAGCTTGGCAAGTTCAGGAATCAGCGTTGCATCAATGGCTTCAAGGTTGAATTCCATGAATGGACGACTATCCATTTTTTTATATTCTTCAAGATCTGAAAAAAACAGATAACGAAATCCGTCCGTCAGAATCCCAATCCGTGCATCCAATGTTGTAAAATACCGATGAAGCTGTTCGCAGTTATTATTATCAAGAGTGCTGCCACATGTTTTGCATTCTATTAAAATGATTGCTTTGCCATCACTTTTGATTGCATAGTCGATTTTTTCTCCTTTTCGACCTGCGATATCTGCAATAAATTCTGGTTCAACTTCTGTAGGATTGAATACATCATACCCTAACAAACGAATAAAAGGTAAAACACAAGCAGTTTTTGTCGCTTCTTCAGTTAAAAGGTTGGGCTTCATTTTTTGGATTCTTTCTGCCAGAGATTTTATGCTGTCTTCAAATTCCATGCGGTTTTCATCCTCCAAGTAAAGACCATCAATATTATTTTACCTTGTAAGCCTATAGAAAAAAAGTCAACGAGCAAGTGAAAGACACCCTGAACAATATCAGGGTGAACCTTTACTCCTCCCCAACGTACAGTGCCCTCATGGCACTGTACGAAATACCCCTCACCCCTGAGCCGCAAGCCTTCGGCATTACGCTGGCCGGACGTTCTTTGCGCCTGGTGCTGCGCTGGGCCGAAAGCCCAGCTGCAGATGTGCCCGGCGGCTGGCTGCTCGACATCATGGATCAGCCGGACGATGCCACGCCCTTGATCTGCGGTATTCCGCTGGTCGCTGGCTGCGACCTGCTGGCTCCCTATGCCTACCTAAAGCTAGGCGGTGCGTTGCGCATATCCGGCGATATGCCGCCAACTTTGGATAACCTGGGCGACACCGTGTTGCTGATTTTTCAGACGGAGGACGCATGAGCGCCAAAAACAAGGCTGAAGAGGGGCGATGCTGGTTGCGGGCCTGTTCGCTGGTTGTGGGAGGAAACTCCGGCAGCGGGCTGGATCTGTCCGAACTGCGCATCACGTTCAAAACCAAAAAGGGAGACCTGGAAACCCCCAACAGCGCGGAAATTAACGTCTACAACCTGTCAGAGGCCACGGCCAGCAGGATACAACGCGAATTTACGCAGGTGCTTTTGTCCGCCGGGTATGTGGGCAATTCCGGGTTGATCTTCCGGGGCAACATTCGCCAAGTGCGCACGTGGAGGGAGAACGGCGTTGACACCGTGCTGGCCATATTAGCGGCCGATGGTGACCGTGCCTACAACTTTGCCACGGTCAACACCACGTTGGCGGCGGGCAGCATGCCTGCGGACCGGGTGCGAGTGTGCCAGGGCAGCATGGCCGCCAAGGGGACAGAGGCGGGATATACCCCCGACCTCGGCGGGCAGGCACTACCGCGCGGCGTGGTCATGTACGGCATGGCCAGACAATATATGAGAGATGAGGCGCAAAACACCGGCACGGACTGGAGCATACAGGACGGCAAGGTGCAGATGGTGCCGCGCAATGGCTACTTGCCGGGGCAGGCCGTACTGCTGACTCACGAGACGGGGCTGATCGGCACACCAGAGCAAACTCAGGAAGGCATAACCGTGCGTTCCCTGCTGCTGCCCACCCTGCGCGTCGGCGGGCGCATCAAGCTGGACAACAAGAGTGTCAAACGCATGCAGAGTCCGCTCAAAATGGCCGCTGGGCAGACTGCGCCGCGTCTGGACGATGACGGTGTTTACAGAATCTTAAAAGTCGAGTTTAGCGGCGATACGCGCGGCAACGACTGGTATGCGGACATGCTGTGCATAGGCATTGACGACACCATGCGCCTTCCGCTGGATATGGCGAGGTAAAGATGGACAGAAGCGAACGTCAAAATGACCCCATAGAAAGCCAGCGTCTGGCGCTGGAAGGTCTTCAGGCCCAAATGTGGACGGCCCTGCCTGGAATCGTGATGGGTTTTGACCCAGTGGCCATGACCGTCAGTGTGCAGCCCGCCGTGCAGGGTAGCGTACGGGATGAACACGGCAAGAGCAACAACGTGCAGATGCCCTTGCTGGTTGACGTGCCCGTGGTTTTTGTGTGCGGGGGCGGCTTCAGCCTGACCTATCCGATAAAAAAAGGGGACGAGGTCCTGGTTGTATTTTCCAGCCGCTGCATAGACGGCTGGTGGCAAGGCGGAGAATCCACGCCGCCGCCCAGCGGGCGCATGCACGATCTTTCGGACGGCATGGCCATCATTGGCCCCAGGTCACAGGCAACAAAACTAGATCCCCCAGTTGATACGGAAAACGTCCAGCTGAGGACTGACGACGGCCAAGCCACCCTGACCATGAAGCCGGATTATACGATTGAGGCAAAAAATCCGCAAGCTGGTGTGACCCTTACACCTGCTGGTGCAATCACGCTGGAGGCGGCAGATCAGGTGACAATTAAGGCCCCACAGATCACCCTGGAGGGCAATCTCACCACCACCGGGGCAGGCGGCGATGCTGGCACCGTGCAGATGAAGGGCACTATATCTCTGGATGGTTCCCTGACATCCACAGGCGACCAGGTGGCCGAAGGCAAAAGTACTGCCCACCATACGCACCCTGGTGATAGTGGTGGGACAACGGGACAACCCAAGTAATGCGATACCGCAAGCTGGACGCCAAGGGTGATTTTCAGATGGGGCATGGCGATGCCGATTATCACGTGGACACGCCAGAGTGTGTGGCCCAGGCGGTCAAGACGCGACTGGCTCTTCTGACCGGTGAATGGTTCCTGGATCTGACCGAGGGCACACCTTACGTCACCCATGTGTGGGGCAAGCACACCAAGGACACCTACGATCCGCTGCTGCGCAGGCGTATCCTGCAGACTGAAGGCGTGACTGAACTGGTGAGCTACGAAAGCACATTTGACCCCAAACTACGCAAGCTGACGGTATCTGTTGAGCTTAATACCGTTTACGGTGAGACCTCCGTAAACATCACATTATAAGGATAAGCTATGGCTGACGGCGCATATATCGACCGCGACGGCATGCACCTGCCCGACTACGCCACCACGCTGACCACGCTGCAAGCCAAGGTCAAAGCCATTTTTGGCGACGATCTGTATCTGGAGCCGGACAGTCAGGAGGGCCAGCTGGTAGCGATTTTTGCCCTGGCCCAGCAGGACACGTACAGCCTGGCCGCCAGCGTTTACAATGCGTTTAGTCCTCATACTGCTCAGGGCGCTGGCCTCTCGCGTATGGTTGTCATTAACGGCATACGTAGGCAGCCAGCCAGCTATAGCACTGTAGTTGTGGTTTGCGTGGGTACTGCGGGCACCATCATCAATGGGGGCATTGTGGAGGATACCGCCGGACAAAAATGGGATCTGCCCGCAACCGTCACCATCCCCACGTCTGGCGAGATAAGCGTTACAGCCACTGCCCAGGATGTCGGCGATGTGCGCGCCGCAGCTGGCGAGGTCAACAAGATTGCCACGCCATGCCGTGGCTGGCAGAGCGTCAACAACCCACAGGCCGCCACGCCTGGTGCGGCAGTTGAGACAGATGCTGCTCTGCGGGCCCGTCAGGCTGTATCCACGGCACTACCTAGCCGCACGGTATTTGAGGGTACTTTGGGGGCAGTAGCAAACCTAAAGGGAGTCAGCCGCTGGCGAGGCTACGAAAACGATACGTCTACCGTTGATGCTAACGGATTACCCCCGCACAGCATCTGCATGGTTGTGGAGGGCGGCGACAACTCTGCTATAGCCGAGGCCATAGCGCTTAAAAAAACGCCGGGCTGTTACACTATGGGCGATGTTGAAGTTATGACGCGCGATGCCAAAGGCTTGCCCAATGTCATTCGGTTTTACCGTCCTAAGGCGGTGCGCGTGCGCCTGCGAGTTACTCTCTCCCCATTGTCCGGGTATTTATCCACTACCGGCACGGCCATAAAAGCCAACCTTACGGCCTACATCAACGCGCTGACCATTGGCGATGATGTGCTTGCCAGCCGCCTGCTCACGCCTATCAATGCAGCGGACGCTTCCGGGGCGAGGACTTTTGACGTGGTAAGCATTGAGTACTGCACGGGAGATGCCAGCGGTGATGCAGCCACATGGCTAACAGGCAATATTTCCATCGCCTTCAATGCCGCCGCCACCTGCGTGGTCGATGACATCAGCCTGCCTGGGGTTGAGTGATGGCGAATAACGATTACCCCGGCCTTGTAACCAGCCAGCACCAGCAATCGCGCTTTACAGCTCTGGTGGCGGTGCTGACGCAACCGCTGGTTGACGCCCAGACGCTGCTGGCATCATTGCCCGCCGCCTTTGACGTAGACACCGCCGTGGGCGTGCAGCTTGATGCCGTGGGCTTGTGGGCTGGCATTACCCGCGTGCTGCGCGTGCCCCTATCGGGCGTTTATTTTGCTTGGGGAGTTGAAGGTGTCGGCTGGGCGCAAGGCATATGGAAAGGCCCGTATGACCCTGAAAGCGGCCTCACAAGCCTGCCGGATGACGTATTTCGACGACTGATCAAAGCACGCATTGCCGCTAACGCATGGAACGGCTCAATTCCTGGAGCTTACGACGTATGGGAATCCGCGTTTGCGGATACCGGCAGCATCATAATGATACAGGATAACCAGGACATGAGCATGGTTGTGGGCATAGCGGGCATGCGACCAGATGCCGTTACCCAGGCTTTGCTCATGGGCAATTACATACCTCTCAAGCCCGAGGGTGTGCGCGTGAGCTGGTATGCCGTTACGCAGGATGGCGGCCCGCTGATGGCCTGGGGCTGTCAGTCCGAGGGACTGGCTGGCTGGGGCATGGGCATGTGGCCCATCGTGCTGCGGCCAACAGCGTAATACCCTGAACAATATCAGGGTGACCAAAGACATCTATCCCCGGTTATACCGGGGACATGGAGGGCATTATGGCCACTACCAAAGATACTGGTGTAACCGTTGAATCTGGCTCTGTTATCAACGATATCTTACCCTTTTGCTCTCAGGGAGTCGATGGGCGTGACCTGCTGACTCAAGAGGCCTACGCCACTGACGTGCAGCGCTCTATTGGCCATCAACCGGGCATCGCACGGCAGGAGCTGGCCAACAAACAGGCGCGGCAGGTTTCACACATGTCCGCTGGTTTGGCGCAATTTTTGGCCCGTCGCTATGCGCCTGGCGTTAAAGACGATGGCGACCTGGATAAAGTTGAGGCGGCGCTTGTGTCTGTTATTATGGGATTGCTGGAATCCCGACTTCCCGGCATTGCCACAGAGGAAGTCAACGGCATATGCCGCCCTGACGGTGTGACTATCAAAATTGATGCCAGCGGCAAGATCTCTGTTGTGCAGGCAGACAAGTATGATCTGGGCGAATTTTACTATTTCCGGCATCCCACGCTCAAGCCCGGCTTCGCTCCACTTCAGGGCGGACTGATTAGCGGGGACTATCAAGGGAAACACATTACAGAGTACCCCATCTGGCAATACCTCCAGACGGCAGAAGGACGATTGCTGCTCAAGACAGAGTCCGAATGGCAGGCAATGACCAGGGTCATCTGGCACACAAACGCGGACGGCTCAACGGTAGGCTGGAACGGTATCGGCGGCGCACCGTTTTATGTGCAGGATATGGGCGCTGGCACCCTGCGTATGGCTGACGTGCGCGGAATGTACGCGGAGGCTGCCGGATTCGACTCTCTCGGCGTGGGAGGCGTGCATGGGGACATGATCCGCAACATTGTAGGCACTGGCATATCCTATCGCTCGACAACTGCCGCTTGGGGGGCAATCGAGGCCATTGCAGGGACAGACTGGAATACTGGCCGTGCGGAAAACAACATCTATCTGTATAACTCAAGGCTCAACATCGCGCGCGTTGTGCCTACTGGTAGTTCTAACAAGCCGCGTGCATGGGGTGCGTTGGCATGTTGTTATCTTGGCCAGCCAGCATAGCTATGCCACCGGGGTGCCAAGGTAGCAGCAGGCAAGAGCACCCCACGCACGGGGTTTGTTGGTTGCGCCTGTGGGTACTACGCGAGAGGCCTGCAAAGATATCCGCGGCAGAGCATGCGAGGCATTAACAAGTTGAGCTGTTGATGTATGCGTACCAGCAGCATCGCTGATAAAAGCGCCATTCGACCCCAACGTAGTGGACAGCAGATCCAGGATCCATGCCGCACCCGTAATATCCCGGATCATGTCCCCATGCACACCTCCCACGCCGGGAGCTGGAAATAAATTCAAGGAGTAACCAATGGCAATCGCCTACCAATATACTGTTGACGGCTACTTCGCCGGAGAAGCTGAAGATTATGGCCTGCTGCCCAACAACGCCACATACACAGCACCGCCGAAACAGCCCTGGGATCACGTCTGGCCGCAATGGACAGGCAATAAGTGGGTACTTGTGGAAGACCACCGCGAGCGCAAGGCCCCGCTGTTTGACATAGCACTGGCCCAGGATGCCACAGATTACTGGCTGCCGGAGGACACCAACGCCAATCCTGCGCGCCACATGACCAAGCCCGGTCCCCTGCCGGATGGTGCTCTGACCGAGCGCCCATCCAAAACTGAAGACGAGTTGCTGGCCGAGGCCAGGGCAGTCAAAACGGCGGAGATAACCGCAGGCTATGACGCCGCTGTAGCCGCATCGCTTACCATGCCCACGGCCAACCCAACGGCCCAGGACGTAACTGTCGGTGCAGCCGCTTTTGCTGCGGAGGATGCGGAGGGGCTCGCATTTGTCATGCAGACCCATGCGAAACGCCGCGACGAGTTACTGGCAGCCGTGGAAGCCGCCGAAACGGCTGAAGCCGTGCAGGCTATTACCGTCAGCTACGCCGTGTAACAACGCTATGGGGGTGATCAACCAGATCTTCGGAGGTGTATGCACCGGCCCTGCGTCTCCAAAGGACGACGGGCTGACTGTGTATGGCTCCAGCCGACAACCCACTGAGGTGCGCCAACGGGTTTTTGATTTCAGGGGTTGCCGTCCGGCTGATCAGGATGAGGTCTTGAGCGGTGTTGACGGTGCCGAGGTTTATCTGTCGGGGGTTGTGATCTTAGGCGGGATCAAAGCAATATTAGCTGGTAACGGCGACCACCCCGGCAGTGATGCGCACTATGCACGCTGGTTGCTGGAGGATTGCGTTATCATTGGCGCAGGTCGCCGCTGCCCTGAAGCCCAGGACGGTACAACGGTCATTATGCGTCGCTGCTGGGTACATGATTTTGGTCAAACTTATAACGTGCGGGCTTTTGGTGGTTGGGCACACCGTGGCGCACGGATTATAGCGGAAGACAGCCTTTTTACGCAGGGAGAGATATGGCCTTGGGGCTATGATGTATTCAAGGCCATCCGCGACGTGGCCAACCACATCGGCCAGGCTGTTAACGATCGCGGCCTCAGTGCGATGCTGTTCCCACGCACCTACATGCCCGGCCCGTGCCGTGGACTGACGGCGGATACAGGCGGGCTGGTGCTGGCAACGCGCTGTTACCGCAATCGGCCTTGGATCAAGATTGACGGATGCAACAACTATATAGATCGGGCCGCCGCCAGGGAGATAGTTAAGCAAATTGAGGCCATTTGCCCAGACATGACGGAACGGCTCTGTCTGCCGCTGACGGGCTTTTTTGACATTGTCACCGTCTAACCGGCTTCTTTGACAATTGCATAGGGGAATAAGATTTTCGCTATGGCGGGGGCGTGGCAGCACCCCCGCCGGTGTGATGCGACGCCAAAATGTCGCATCATGGCCCATACGGTGCAACGGCACAGTATGAAATGCCCGCCTTCTATCCCCGCAGGGACACTCAAAGCGTAGATAAATATTTCGCAAAGTGCAACTCTGTTACAGGGATAAATTATAAATTTGACACAATCTCCTTCTCTTGTAATGGCGTAAAAATTTCGACAGGACAGCTTGCAGCCATCTGTACCCACATCGTCAACAGCAAATAATCAAATATACAAAATATGTTGGCCTAAAACATGTCTCCTTATAATTTCATTGCATCCCGTTAATGGACAGAAGTGTTAGTTACAAGCTCCTATGAGTGTAAATAGTTGTGTCATGCATTCGATGGCGTCAGGGGCTTTGGGTACTGATAATTGTAACCTAGCACCCGCATTGTTGTCCTTGTGGACATTTCCCGGCGTGGGAGGTGTGCATGGGGATCAAGCACGGCGAGTTGTGGGGCGTGCCAAAGCAATTTGGGGATCAAATCTAGAGCCAATCTCCGGGGCATTCCGGCGAGAGACCTCTACAGCCGTTTCGGGGTACGGCTCCGGAGTTGGATATTCCGACTTGATCCTTGATACGGCGCTCGTCGTGCCAACGGGTGCCGCCAATGCCCCTCGGCGTTGGGGAGCATTGGCATGCGCGTATTTGGGTCAGCCCGCATTATAAAGCCGGAGTGCCAAGGTAGGCGCAAGCCAGAGCACCCCACGCACGGGGTTTGTTGGCACTACCAGTAGGTACAACGCGCGCGATGTTGAGCCTTGAATTATACATATAGATGTCGTTTTCCGCGCGGCCAGTATTCCAGTTTGTCCCTGCCAGCATCTCGATTGCCCCCCAAGCGGCAGTTGTCGAGCGATAGGATACGCCAGTGCCTACAATGTTGCGGATCATGTCCCCATGCACACCTCCCACGCCGGGAGATTGGCATATCTGCCGATAAGCCTCCTAAAATATAGGAGGAAAGATGGCACAAGTCGTTTTATTTCGGACAGTGGCCCGAGACTGGTGGGAGCGGTACATGCTCCAAGGATCAGTTGATTATGCAGAAGAGTCGTGGCGTCGGTTGGAACGTGAGGTCATGCCCAGGCTTGGTGACAAGCCTTTGGGCAAAATTACTGCGCCTAATATTTTGACGATATTACGGCGTATTGAGCAACGCGGTACTTTAGTTGTGGCGCGCAAGGTCAAAAGCCATATCTCTCAAATTATGCGTTATGGCATCGCATGCGGGTTGGTCAGCCGTGACCCGGCCCGTGACCTTGGCTGGGCTTTGACACCTCATAAAGGCAAGCCCCGTGCCGCAATTACTGAGCCACGCCAGATCGGCCAACTCATGGCCTCGATTGAGCGTTATCGCAACTGCCAGCGCCGATGTTCCCTTAAGCTGGCTGCGTTGCTATTCGTCCGACCTGGTGAATTATGCTCGGCTGCATGGGATGAAATTGAGTGGGATACAGCTACATGGCGTATCCCCGCGAGCAAAATGAAGATGAAACGCCCGCACAATGTTCCCCTTTCGCGCCAGGCGCTGGACATTCTGCGAGAATTAAATCTAGTGACAGGCAAAACTTCGTGGCTGTTTCCGTCACGTTGGGACAAAACACAGCATGAAACAGGCCATGTCTTGAACTTGGCTCTGCGCCGCATGGGATATGGCTCGGACATCATGACAGCTCATGGTTTTCGGGCAATGGCAGCGACAACGCTATCGGAGCAAGGGTGGGCAAGTGAAGTAATAGAAAGGCAATTGGCTCACGTCGATAAAAACCAAGTACGCGCGGCATACCAACGTTCAGATCTACTGACGGAGCGGCGCAAGATGCTGCAAGCATGGGCAGACTATCTCGATCTGCGCTGTGCTCAAGCAATTTTAGGGAGGTAATTATTGGCAGTGGCGGGGGCGCACTAACGCCCCCACCGGCGCGGCGCCGGGTGTGCCGCACCACGGCCCCACATGAGGATTCCGGCCTCATGCAGAGTATCCGCCTGTCTGTGTCTCTGCGAGACGATACAGGGTAGGTGTTTACGCTTTGGGGCGCAACCCTCAACATATAATGCAACAGATTCTTGATGACATTCGCTGCCCTCATTGCCGCAAACTGTTGGCGCGGGGGCAAGCGTTGGAGATGGAGTTTAAATGCCCGCGTTGCGGGACGTTTTTTGTACTGCGGGCCACGCGCCCCAGCTCCGAGCCACATGATGGCCAATGGAGCAAGACCAATGATTCAAGAAAAATTTGATGATGTGACCCTGTATAACGGTGATGCTCTTGCAGTGCTAGCAAGATTACCCAATGACAGCGTTGACGCCGTGTTGACTGACCCGCCATATTCTAGCGGTGGAGCCAGTCTGAGTGCTAAACAGGCTGATCCTGCCAGCAAGTATTAGTCATCTGGCGTTAAACGCCAATATCCCCCGATGTTGGGAGATGCCAAAGATCAGCGTAGCTGGACGCACTGGTGCATGCTGTGGTTGGCTGAATGTTGGCGCATCAGCCGTGATGGCGCACCGCTCATGGTGTTTACGGATTGGCGGCAGCTCCCGGCGTTGACCGATGCGGTACAAGGTGCTGGCTGGCGTTGGCTCGGCATCGTGCCATGGGATAAACGGGCCGCACGCCCGCAGCTTGGCAGGTTTCGGCAGCAATGCGAGTACGTGGTCTTCGCTGCCAAAGGCCGCCTGAAAAGCCCCACACGGGCGTGCCTACCAGGCCTGTATGCGCACCCAGTGACGGCAGCCCGTAAGGTTCATCTGACCAGTAAGCCAGTGGCGCTCATCCACGATTTGCTGGCCATTTCGCAACCAGGAGGCACCGTGCTGGACCCGTTTATGGGCGGTGGTTCGGTAGGCGTGGCTTGTGCCGAGTCTGGTCGGAGTTATGTCGGTATTGAGTTGTCGGCAGAGTATTTTGCTATCAGCCGGAATCGTATAGCCACCAAGCAGTAAGTAAAAAACAGGGGCGGAATTAATCCCGCCCCTACAATCCCAATAAATATATTCTGTGTGCCACATTTGCACGGGTTAATCTGCTGTCATCTGTGCAAAATTAAGTGGCGTTTGGTCCAAATGTAAGTGGCGCGTTACACGGTTTCTAGCTTCCAATCGCCTCCCCTCATTCAGTTGCCGCCTGAGGGGAATAGCGAGGGGAAGAAAAAAGGACTTACAGCCAAATAACTGCAAGTCCTTGAATTTATTGGCGCGCCCGAGAGGAATCGAACCCCTGACCAAGAACTTAGAAGGTTCCTGCTCTATCCAACTGAGCTACGGGCGCACATGACAAAGGCGCAGTGCCCTGCCGTGTGGCGGCCAATATATTGATAGCGCCCCACTGCGTCAAGCGTTCCCGCGCATTCAGGCATACATGCCCATGAGGCGGGGTTTGCCCGATGGCTCACGTTTTTACGCAAGCATCGGGCAAGATTTGCGCGGATTTTGCCTGTGCACGCCCGCTGACAGACAGCGCGCTTTGCGCTACCATATCTAAATGAGCAACACGTTCAGCACTCCCGCAGATATCCAGCGCCATCTGGACAGCCTGGGGCTTTTTCATATGGATATGGGCCTGGGCCGCATGCGCCGGGCTTTGGCCGCCCTTGATCTGGCTCGCCCGCCCTTTGTGGTGGCTCAGGTGCTCGGCACCAACGGCAAGGGATCAACATCGTCATTTCTGGCTTCCCTTGCCCTTGCTCACGGCTGTCGGGTGGGCCTCTACACCTCGCCGCACTTTGTCAGCCCCACAGAGCGCATCCGCATTGGCGGGCCAAATGATGCCGCCTGCGCCCCCTGGCCTGTGGATGACTGGATTGAGCCAGCCAACCAGGTCATGGCTGCCGCGCCCGATCTGACCTACTTTGAATTTCTTACGGTGCTGGCCCTGCTGGGTTTTGCCCGCAAGGGCGTGGAGCTGGCAGTGCTTGAAGCTGGCCTTGGCGGCAAACACGACGCCACAACCGCCGTCGCCGCCGACCTCATGTGCTATGCGCCCATTGCCCTTGACCACAAGGACATCCTGGGCCCCACCCTTGCCGACATTGCGGCAGACAAGGCCGCAGCCATACGCAGTGCAGCGCCCGTATGCAGCGTTGCGCAGTTTCCCGAAGCCGCAAAAATTCTTGAGCGCGCGGCCCGCAGCCACAATGCGCCCTTCATCAGGGCTTGTCCGGTTTCCGCTGATACCCGCCTTGGCCTCAGCGGCCCTCACCAGCGCGCCAACGCAGGTTTGGCCCTCACGGCATGGCGCGAGCTTGCCCCCATGCTTGGCAAGAGCGCGGACGACACGAAGGCCCAGGCTCAAGGGCTGGCGCAAGCCTTTATGCCGGGCCGCTTGCAACGGGTTCCGGGTACGGATCAGTACCCTCCCCTGCTACTTGACGGCGCCCATAATCCGCACGGCATGGCCGCGCTGATCAAGGCCCTGCGCGCCGAAGGCCTGCAACCCGCCGGAGCGGTATTTTCCTGCCTTGCAGACAAAGACTGGCTGCCCGCCGCCCAGATGCTCAAGCACTATCTGGGCGAAGCCCCCATGTTTGTGGTCACGCTTGGCAACCACCGGGCCGCAGCGGCGCAAGACATAGCCGCCGCCTGCAACGCCCTGCCCCCGGCCACGGCGCAGGCCTTGCCCCAAGGCCCTCAAGGCTTGGCAAAGGCGCTTGAACTGGCGCGCGCTCTGCCCGCCGCCACCGAAGCCCGCCCAGTGCTCATGACGGGTTCGCTGTACCTGCTTTCAGAATTTTTTACGCAGCACCCCCAATGGCTGCTGCAACCGCAGGTCCAGTAGGCGCAGGCAAGCCCGCCGCTGGCCCGGCTGACGACGCTGCATGGCAGACAAAGCCCAAGCCGCCGTGCTCGCGCATTTTTTATTTTTTGCGGTAACCGCAGTATAAAGGACGCCCATGCAAAATCTTTTTCGCGCCATTCCCGCCGTAGACGCCAGCATTGCCGCACTGCACCGCGCGGATGCCGCACTGGGCGACAGCCAGCAAACGCCGCACGCGCTGCTACGCGATCTTGTGGCCGCTTATTGGGACATTCGGCGGGAGGACATCCGCGCCGGGCGCTGCACCGCCCCCGAAGACCTGCACCTTGAACGCCAGTTGCCAGGCCTGCTGGCCTTTGTGCAGCGCGGTCTGCGCCCCCGGTTCCGGTCGGCGCTCAACGCCACGGGCGTTGTGGTACATACCAACATGGGGCGCTCCGTACTTGCCGAAGAAGCCCGAGAGGCCGTGCTGCGGGCAGCTACCGGTTACTGCAATCTGGAACTGAATCTCGCCACAGGCGGCCGGGGCAGCCGTCACGCGCTGGTGGAAGAACTCATCTGCCGCGTCACCGGGGCCGAAGCTGCCCTTGTGGTCAACAACAATGCCGCCGCCGTGCTGCTGGTGCTCGACACCTTCTGCAAGGGCGGCGAGGTTATAGTCTCGCGCGGCGAACTGGTGGAAATAGGCGGCAGCTTCCGTATTCCTGAAGTGATGGAAAAAAGCGGGGCCACCCTGCGCGAGGTGGGGGCCACCAACCGCACGCATCTGCGCGACTACCGCGCCGCCATCAACGAGAATACCCGCGCCCTCATGCGCGTGCACACGTCCAACTACCGGATTGTGGGCTTTCATGCCGCCGTGGCCCTGCCCGAGCTGGCGGAACTGGCGCGCGAGCACAACCTGCCGCTTATTGAAGACCTCGGCAGCGGCAGCCTTATGGATTTTTCTGCCTGCGGCCTGCCCAACGAGCCAACCGTGCCGGAAGTACTCTCGCAGGGCGCGGATATCGCAACTTTTTCAGGCGACAAAGTGCTTGGCGGCCCTCAGGCCGGCATCATCACCGGGCGCAAGAGCATGGTGGAAAAGCTCAAGAGCAACCCGCTCACGCGGGCGCTGCGCTGCGACAAGCTGTGCCTCTCCGCTCTTGAGGCCACCCTGCGCCTGTACCTTGACCCGGAAAAAGCCCGCAAGAGCGTGCCTACCCTGCGCATGATAACCTGCCCGCCCGATGAACTGGCCAGGGCAGCGCGCAATCTGGCAAAACGGTTGCGCAAGGGGCTTAATGCAGAAAGTACCCTGTGCGAGGTAGGCTTGCGGGAGGATGTGTCGCGCGTGGGCGGGGGCGCGTTTCCGCAGTACGACCTGCCCACCACCCTGGTGCGGCTCAGACCCACGGCATGCAGCCCCACGGCCCTCAAGGCGGCCCTGCTTGAAACGGTTCCTCCGCTCATCGGGCGGCTGGAAGACGACGCCTTCTGCCTTGACCCGCGCACACTTGATGTCAAAGAATACCCCGAGGTACTGCGCGTACTGCGTCAGGCGCTGAACGCTGCAATCCCTCAACAGGCATAATACGCGAAACATAAAGCGTGAGATAAAAGGAACAGCATCATGGAAAAAAATCTTGCCTACAAGCCCAAAAGCATCTGGGACAACGCCGACGCCAAAACCCGCAAGGAAATGGAGGCCCTGGCCCAGCGCTATATCGACTTTATCACCCACTGCAAGACCGAGCGCGAAACCGTGGAATACGTGCGCCAGCGCCTTGCCGAGCATGGGTATGCGGAAGATTTCAGCGGCGACCGCGTTATGCGGTCCCTGCGCGGCAAGGCCATCTTTGCGGCCCGCAAGGGTGCGCTGCCCCTGAGTCAGGGGCTTTCGCTGCTGGCTGCACACGCCGATACCCCGCGCCTTGATTTCAAGCAGCGCCCGCTTATTGAACAGCCCGGCGTTGCCCAGGCCAAGACCCACTACTACGGCGGTATCCGCAAATATCAGTGGCTTGCGCGCCCCCTGGCCCTGCACGGCGTTATCGTGCGTGAAAACGGCGAAACCCTCACGGTGACCATTGGCGAAAAGCCCGGCGAGCCAGTGTTCTGCATTGCCGACCTTTTGCCCCATCTTGCCCAGAAGCAGGTTACGCAGCCTGTCAGCGAAGCCTTTGAGGCCGAAAAACTCAATATCATTCTGGCCCACAGCACGCCCAAGGCTGGCAAATCCAGCAAGGACGATGCACCCAAAGACCCCATCAAAACCCAGTTGCTTGAACTGCTGCACAAAAAATACGGCATCTGCGAAGAAGACTTCATCACTGCCGAGCTTCAGGCTGTGCCCGCTGGCCCGGCCCGCTTTGTGGGCTTTGACAAGGCCATGATCGGCGGCTACGGGCAGGACGACCGCATCTGCGTGTTTACCGCGCTGGAGGCCCTGCTTGAGGCCGAAGCCACAGGCCGCAGCATGGCTGTTATTTTCTGGGACAAAGAAGAAATCGGCTCGGACGGCGCATCTGGCGCAGCTTCGCGCTTTATGCAGTATTGCGTGGAAGACCTCGCCCGTGCGTGGGAAAAGGGTGTTCAGCCCTCGCATGTGCTGCTTGAAACCCGCGCCCTTTCTGCCGACGTTTCCGCAGCGCTGGATCCAGATTATCAGGATGTGCACGAAAAACAGAACGCCGCCCTGCTGGGCTACGGCCCGGTGTTTTCCAAGTTTACCGGCTCGCGCGGCAAGTACGGCGCCAGCGAGGCCGACGCCGAATTTTTCGGCGCGCTGCGCGGGCTTTTCAACGGCAAGGGCATTGCATGGCAGAGTGCGGAGCTTGGCAAGGTAGACCTTGGCGGCGGCGGCACCGTGGCCCTGTTCCTTGCGGCCTACGGCATGCAGGTTATTGACCTCGGCCCTGCCATTTTGTCCATGCACAGCCCCTTTGAACTGGCAAGCAGCGCTGACCTCTTCGCCACCAAGCAGGCCTTCCGCGCATTTCTGGAAGCCCAGCTATAGCCGGGCAGGCCTGGGCAGCGGGCATCTGGGCAACAGATGCTTCCCGCCCCGGCTGCATAAAGCTACGTAGATAACAGACTGCCCTTGCAGACTGGCGAAAAAATCAGCCAGCCCGCAAGGGCAGTCCATGTATGGCGCTTGGGGATGCGCTCTATTTTTTATGCAGGCTGCGCAGCGCTCTTTTGCAGATGCGCGCGGTCGCCTTGCCCGGATTTTGCGCAAGCCAGGCGTCGCAGAGCGCGATCACCCACTGCGGTTGCGATTTTGCGGCGTCATTGAGCCAGTTGCCCACGCTGTCCTGCACATAGGTGGAGGGGTCGGCCTGCAGGGGTTCAAGAACAGGCAGGCCCAGCGCAGGGTTCTCCTTGAGGATATTCAGGTGGGCGCACCACACGCCGCGCGGGCGAGTGCTTTCGCTGGCAAAACGACGCACCCTTTCCGAGGGGTCGGCGGTCCAGCCTGCGAGGTGGCGCAGGGCGTGTTCCGGCTGCTTTGCCAGATGAGGCCGCACTGCCATCCATACCCATTCACGCACGCCAAAATGCGCATCATCCGCAAAGGGGCGCACGGCTTCCAGCAGATTTTCCAGCGGCTCCGCCGGAGAATGCAGGGCATGCTCGTGCGCCAGAGCATAACATATCCAGCCCCGGACAGTATCCGACCTGTGCGCAGCAAGCCTTGCCAATCCCTGCGCGCCCACGGCCCGGTACACCAGCTCGCCAGCCAGCAGCATGCGCTTTGAAATCCCAAGGGGTGCGGCAGCGCGCATTTCATCCAGCAACGCGGCATCAGCCTGCGGCAAGGCCGCAGCCATGAGGGCGGCAAAATCCACCGCCAATCCCTCTGCCAGATTTTTTGAAGCGTCCTGCCCGCTGTTGAGCTGGGCCAGACGCGTGGAAGATATGGTCATGGCACTCCCGGCGACACCAATGCTCAAGGTATGCAAAGACCTGCGTCAAACTGGCGCAGGTCTTTGCAGATCAAAATTATTGCCGCAACAGCCAAAGGTATGATGCAACCCTGTTGCCCAAGCCGCATGCGGGCATGAAGACAACTGCCTTTGCTGAAACATGCGGGTGGGCTTCAATCTGGGGCAGGCTCTGCCCCGTTCTGCAAAACCATCCCCCAGCGGACGCGGCAGATTCACCAGCCTACGCGCTGCGCCCCATACCCTCAGCCCGCGAAACCAGCTTGCCAATGTCCGAAACAATATGTTGCAGCGGGCACTTGTCGGGCGTTCTTGCATAAATGCTGCACACTGCCCCACGGTCTTCGTCATAGGGGAGCAAAAACTTCGGGCCAACGCCTTTCTGCACCCATTCGGGATTGATGCCTTTTTTCTTCAGCAGACTGAGCAGCCACTTGGACGGGATGGCCAGCCGCTTTTTGGAATCAGAAATACATGATTGCGAAACATCAAAAAACTGCGCAAGTTCCTGTTGGGTTCTGCATTGGGTGACATTCTTGATGCGATCCATAATGGCCATATACTCAAATACCTTTCCACTCATTGGAAGAGCCTCCTCTGTACGCTATAGGCGTGCAAAATGCCCGGAATTATCAACGTGTTGAAACGAAGGAACCGGGTGCGGCGAGCGGATGCTCAGATGCGCGTTTATTGTGCTGGCCAGGATGTGGCAAACCCATAAAAACGGACGCGAGGATGCTTTTCTGAAAGGGAGCGGTCTGGACAGTGGAAGAGGCCAACGGATTGCTGCACAAAGAACAGTGCAACAGCCGGGAGAACTGACATAGACTCCGTGCAGCCATCACAGTTGCCTAAAAAGCCGTGACAATACGCCAACGCTTCGTAGCCCTGCAGGTCGCAACCGGGTTGGTGAGGCAGAAATAAAATTCCAGCCCCAAGGGGGAGAGTAGGGGGAACCCGCAAGCGGCTCCCGTACACATTGAGACAAACCAGTGAAACAAAATTATCGCAACTCTGGAGTGGCTGTCAGTGTACGCTTAAAGAAATACCCACAACATGAGATAAGTCAAGGAGTTTAATTATCAGGTATGCGTGTTTTTGGCCGCTTATGGGGCTGAAATGTCCGTTTGTCAGGCAAGCCTGCGTGTAAAATTAATAAGATATGAAAGAATAATATCTGATAATAGAATAATAAAAATATGCGGTTTCAAAAAAACCGTGCAGACCAGAAAGGCCGAAGCGGGTTTCAATCGCTCCGGCCTCATATGCTTCTGAATTTTCAACCAAATCCGTCAGCATTGCTGCTGGCGGCAAAAGATATATTCGCCAGCCCTAACGCGCCAGCAGCACCCAGGCAGGCCCTTTGGCGTCCAGATGGCTTGCCACATAGTTGGCGCGCTGGTCGCCGCCGCAAAAGATATCTATGCGGTTACGCTTGATGGCCCCGCCCACGTCCTGTGCAAAGCCGATGCCGCGCAGGGGCATCTTGCCCTTGGTTTCATCCGGTATATTGACGCCGTAGGCCACAATGGAGCCGAGCGGGATAAACCCGCGATCCGTTGCAAGCGTCAGCCAGTCGTCCACCTGATAGCCCATGGCCCCGGTGGGGCCACGCATGCCGTATTTAAAGAAGACATAGCTCGGGTTATCATTGAGAATTTCGCGCACGCGGTCGGGATTGTTTTTGAACCACTCGCGCTGTTCAAAAATATCACCGCGCCTGAGCAGGCCTTTTTCGCGCATGATGCGCCCAGAGCTTTTGTATTTGTGCCCGTTCTGGCCCGCGTAGTTGACATAGGCCTGAGTGCCATCGTCAAAAATCAGGCGACCAGAACCCTGAATTTCAAGAAAAAATACGTCAACGGGGTCTGCGGCCCAGGCCAGTTCCAGCCCCTTGCCCGCGAGCACCTGCTTTTCTTCGATGGTGCGGCGGTCATAGTACTGCCCACGCTTGGCAACGACCTTGTTCAGATCCGGGGGCAGGCCATAGATGGCCTGGGTGTACCCCGGTTTGCGTGTGCGGCTGGCGGGGACGGCAGGCTCGTAGTAACCAGAATAGTTGATGCCGCCCGTCACTTCCGCCCAGCGGAAGTTTGCCAGCAGCAGTTCCGGTTCCTTGTCCAGCCGGGGCAAAAGTTCCTGCAAACGTTCAAGCGTACGCGACAGATCGCCCCACGTCACGGTCAGGCCGGGGCGTTGCACTGCGAGGGCGTCCTTGGGCTTGCTGTTGACGTAACGCAGCGACTTACGCACACTGGGGGCCATATCCTTCCAGCTTGTCAGATCCTGACTGGCAGGAATAAGATTGCTCACAAAAAATTCCGGGCTTTCAAACCCTACCGGCGGCAAGGTTCTTTCCACCACTGGCGGCGGGGCCTGCTTGGCGCAGGCAAACAAAGCCATTGTAACCGCCAGCAGTAGCAACAGGCGCAACATGCCGCCTGCACGGTTTGCAAATCCGCTGCAACAACGCCCGGAAAACGCGTAACAAGGAGCCGTTTCGTGCATGACCAATTTCCCACCCCTGATATTTGGATGCCGCACCGCGTGTCGTATGGAGAAACAGACACGATGGGCGTGCTTTATTATGCGGAATATCTGCATCTTTTCGAGCGGGCACGCAGCGAATACATTCGCCGTTGCGGCATGAGCTATGCGGAAGTTGAAAAGAAAGGCCTTATCCTGCCTGTGCGCGAGGCCCAGTGCCGTTACCGCTCATCCGCCCGCTATGATGATCTTGTACTTGTGCGCGCTGGCATAGCCGAATGGGCGCGCGCATCCCTGCGCTTTGTATATGAGATACGGAACGAGGACAAGACGAGACTTCTGGCCACGGGCATGACCCAGCACGCGCTGGTCAATCACGAAGGTCGCCCCGTTCCTGTGCCGGACTGGTTCCGTAATCTCACCTTTACGGAGTAACCGCCAGCTCTCTCCCCTGCCTGCGATGATGCCGCGTTATTCCACCGCATTTATGCCAGCGTGATCTGCCGCCGCAAAACCACATGCGGCGGCAGAAAAATATTTTGTCCAGGGCCTTAACGGTGCCTGCTCCCGGTGGGTCCGGGATTGGCTCGCAACTGCTTGCGCGCGGCACGGGCATCCTCCAGCCGCCGCAGCCTTTCGAGACGGCCCTCCTCCTCGTCATGCCGCACCACAGGCGGTCGCTTCTGCCGCACAGGTCGCGCGCTGCTGAAACGCCGCGCAAGATGCGGCAATTCAGGGGGCACATCGGCTGCGGGATCCCCAAGGGGGCAATACGGGGCGCTTGTGCTCTCACCTCCGCCAAGATGCATGGCCAGCCTGGCGCTGAGCGCGCGCATGAGCGGTACAAGGTCTGTATATTCCTCATTCAGGCCCAAACCGTTCAGGTGCCACCGCCCATGCCCATGGACCACCTTGCGCACCCCTTTAAGCTCCCGCTCGCGCATGTTCAGACTGATGCGCACCTCGCCCTCGGGCAAGTGCAGCACAAGGGCCTCGCCCCGCGCTTCGCCCTGCCCCTGGGCGAGAGACTCAAGCCGCATGCCGGGCGGATTGCCCGCCAGCCGCAAAAGGTCTTCCAGTCCGGCGCGGGCTACGCGCAGGTGTTCGCTGGAAGCCATATTTTTTTGATCTTCCTGAATTTTTTCTTCCATCTGGCGAATGCGCTCAAGGCATTGGGCGCGCTCATCCTCTAGCGTGGTCAAACCACGCTTCATCAGGCGCACGCAAAAAACCACAGCCGCCAAAAAAACCGCACCAGCGCCGGCCCATTCCCATAGCGCCATGGTCGCTCCCTCCGCCTGCTCCAATATATATCCGACCAACTGTCACAGCGGCGGCCTCTGCTGTCAAGCGTTAAGCCTTACATTAAAAGTCGCGGCCTCTTTCCTTTTTTGCGACAAGCCTGTAACGTGGGAACCAATAGCAGATGGAAGACTTGTTCCTTTCCCTAGTTTCGTTCACCAGGCCGCCAAGGGCGCGCCATATCGCTTACGAAGGGAGAAAACCATGCCTACTCCACTGGAAATGCAACGCACCTTCGCCATCGTCGGAACCGGCGGTTGCGGCAAAACATCCCTGGCAGAGATGCTTCTCTATAAGGCCGGGGCGGTGAATCGCCTGGGGGCTGTAGAAGACGGCACCACATGCCTTGACTACGAACCCGAAGAAACCCGCCGACGCGGCTCCGTTCAACCCTCCTGCGCCACATATCTCTGGAATAAAAACCGCCATTTCCTTCTGGATATCCCCGGTGACGGCAACTTTACAGGCGACATGGAATGCCTGCTCAAAGGCGTGGACAGCGTTGTTTTTGTGCTGGACGCCGTGGACGGCGTGCGCCCCCTTGCCAAAAAATTCTGGAATCTGGTCCGCGCAGCCGGATTGCCCTCCATTATAGTGGTCAACAAGGTTGACCGCGACCGCGCCGATTTTCAGATGGCCCTGGACGGGCTCTCCGGCCTGAACGTCAAGCCCGTTGTGCTGCAATTGCCCATTCGCCAGGGCGAATCCTTTGTGGGTGTTGCCGATGTGCTGACGGGCAAGGCCCGCATGTTTGGCGAAAACGGCGCAGCCGCAGAGGCTGAAATCCCCGCTGCCCTGGCTGACGATGTCAGCCTGCTGCGCGATGTGACCATAGAAAATATCGCAGAAAGCGATGAAGAACTCATGGAAAAGTATCTGGAAGAAGGCATTCTTTCAGAAGATGACCTCAAAACCGGCCTGCGCTCGGGCGTGCTCAAGGGTGAGCTTACGCCGGTGCTGGCCTGCTCGGCTCTTGAAAACAAGGGCGGCGAATCAGTGCTGGCCGCCATTGAAGCCCTGCTGCCCTCGCCCCTTGATCGCCCGCCTTTTGCTGGCCGCGATGGCGCAGAACGCGCCGCTGACCCGGATGGGCCGGTGGCCTGCTTTGTTTTCAAAACCCTGGCCGATCCTTTTTCGGGGCAGCTTTCCCTTTTGCGGATTCTTTCCGGCACCATCAACGGTGATGCCACGCTGAAAAACTCCCGCACGGAAGAAAACGAACGTCTTGGCAACCTACTGTACATTCAGGGTAAAACGCAGACTCCCTGCAAAGAGCCCATTGGCCCCGGCACCATCGTGGCCGTTGCCAAGCTCAAGAACACCCGCACGGGCGACACCCTCTGCGATGAAAAAGCCCCCTTTGCCCTGCAAATGCCCACCCTGCCCCCGCAGCTCATTACCTACGCCCTCGCCCCCAAGGAAAAAGGCGAGGAAGACAAGGTCTACGCCGCCATGCAGCGGCTGCTGGACGAAGACATCACCCTGCGTCTGGGACGCGATGAAGAAACCGGCGACATCCTGCTTTCCGGCATGGGGCAGTTGCATATCGAGCTTTCGGTCGAAAAGGCCAAACGCCGCTTCAAGGTGGATATCGTACTCAAAACGCCCAAGGTTCCCTACCGCGAAACCGTGCGCGGCAAATGCCAGGTGCAGGGCCGCCACAAAAAGCAGTCCGGCGGGCGTGGTCAGTTTGGCGACTGCTGGATTGAAATGGAAGGCCTGCCGCGCGGCTCCGGCTATGTGTTTGAAGACGCCATCGTGGGCGGCGTTATCCCCCGCCAGTATGTTCCCGCCATCGACAAGGGCGTTCAGGAAGCCGCCGCGCGCGGATTTTTGGCCGGATGCCAGGTGGTGGACTTCCGAGTCAAGGTCTACGATGGCAGCTACCACACGGTAGACTCGTCAGAAATGGCCTTCAAGGTGGCTGGCTCCATTGCTTTCAAAAAGGCCATGGAAGGGCTCAAGCCCGTGCTGCTCGAACCCATTGTACTGCTCACCGTTTCCGTGCCCGATGAAAGCATGGGCGATGTCATCGGCGACCTTTCCTCCCGCCGGGGCAAGGTGCTGGGTTCGGATTCGCAGGGCGGCAGCACGGAAATCAAGGCCCACGTGCCCATGAGCGAAGTGCTGCGCTACGCGCCCGACCTGCGCTCCATGACCGGTGGACAGGGATTCTTCACCATGGAATTTGCCCATTATGAAGAAGCCCCGCAACCCGTGGCGGAAAAGGTCATTGCCGAGCACCAGAAGCACAAGGCTGCCGAATAACCACTGGGGTGGGGCAGACCACCTCTTCCTCTTATAGATGACAAACCGGCTGTTTTCTGTAAAACAGCCGGTTTGCGCGTCTTTGCCGCAAACAGCAAAATACGAAAAATCATGGAACGACCGCTTACAATACTCTGCACCCCCCTGCCCGATGGCTCCATTATAGAGCTGGACGGCTGGCGGCGTGCCCTTGAAGCGGCGCTGGAACCGTGGCTGGACGACAGGCAGCTTGCCCATGTGCGCCGCTTTGGCCGCTCGCCCAACGGGCAGGCCGAGACGCCGGAGGCGCAGCAGAACGTACTGCGGGCGGCTCTGTCGCGGCTGCTCGCGCGCGCCCAACTGGTGACGCATGCCGCGCAGCAGGCCAAGGCACCGTTCTCAACCGCAACGGGGCCGCTGCCGCACCTGGGCATGGATACTCAGGGCCGTCCCCTGCTCCCCGGTTGGCATGCGGCCTTCAGCCACAGCGGCGAGGCGGCCTTTTGCGCCCTTTGCCCTGGGCCAGCAGATGCAGAGCTGGCCTCTCATGCCATGCCCCCGCACGCGCTGGATGCCGAATCGTTGCTTTCCCTGCCGCCTGCCCCCAATGCCTTTGCCCCGTCAGAATTGCCCCGGCGCGAGACCGGCTTTTCACAGCAGAGCATCAACCGCGAAGCCCTGCGCCGCTGGACAATCAAGGAGGCGCTGCTCAAGGCATCCGGTCTGGGGCTGGGCATGGATCCTGCCAGGGTTCCCACAGGCGGTTTCGGGCAAAGGGCCGGGATCTGGCACGGGCCCATGGGCGTATTTTACTGGCGCAGTCTGCCCAGCCCCGGCCACTGGCTGAGCGTTGCACAGCAGGTGAGCGCCAAAACAGCCTTTCCACCAGAATTTTTTCGACCACTGGTGCTCCGCCAGAGCCCGACTACCCTGCTGCGCGCCCTTTCCGCCTTACGCCCGCGCGTCTAAGCGCCCCGGCAGACATTTTCTTGCAAGGCGAACGTTTTTACGGCACTCTCCGCCCATGCCGCGTTTTCACCTTGTCACGCTTTTTCCCGAATTTTTCGAGTCGCCCCTGTCCACCGCCCTCATGGGCCGTGCGCGGGAGGCTGGCATTGTGGAATGCAGCTTTCATGATCCCCGGCAGTTCAGCACCGACAAGCACCGCCACGTGGACGACCGCCCCTACGGCGGCGGCCCCGGCATGGTCATGCAGGGCGAGCCTCTGGCCCGTGCCCTGCGCTCCATTGAGCGACCAGGCCGGATGCTGTTCATGGCCCCCGGCGGCCGCCCGCTGACGCAGGACATGGTGCGCGACCTTGCCCACGAGGAAGACCTGACCATTGTTTGCGGCAGGTACGAAGGCATTGACGCACGGCTGTTGCAGCTTTTTCCGCTTGAACCTGTGAGCGTGGGTGATATTGTACTCAACGGCGGCGAAAGCGCGGCTCTTTCCGTGCTGGAGGCCGTGGCCCGACTCATGCCCGGCTTTATGGGCAAGGAAGAATCCGGCGACGATGAAAGTTTTTCTCACGGATTACTGGAATATCCGCACTACACGCGGCCAGAATCCCTGGAAGGCCTGTCGGTTCCCGAGGTGCTGCAAAGCGGCGACCATGCCCGCATTGCCCAGTGGCGCAGGCAGGAATCCGTGCGCGCCACCTTGCGCATGCGCCCGGAAATGTTGAATGAAGCGCCGCTCTACCGCGAAGACGTGCAAACGCTGGCTGAAACCCCGCGTGACAGGCCCGGACGCAACCTTTCGTTCTGCCTTGTTCACTACCCGGTTTCCCTTGGGCCAAAAAAAATCGGCGCTTCCTCTTTGACAAATCTGGACATACACGATATAGCCCGAATTTCCCGCAGCTATGCGATGGGTTCCTTTTATCCGGTGACCCCTCTTCGCGACCAGTTGCGGGTGCTGGAAGAAATTTTGCGTCACTGGACGCGGGGGCCGGGCGGTACAGGAAACGCCGACCGCGCTCAGGCCCTCGGCCTGGTGCAACCCGCGACTTCGCTTGAAGAAGCGGTGGCGCATATGACCGCGCAGCATGGAACGCGACCCAGACTGGTGGCTAGTTCTGCCGTCTGGCCTGCCAAGGGCAAGGCATCCCAACCGGGACGCATGCCCATGACTCCGCGTGACGTGCGGCGCTGGTGCGACCAGGGGCCGGTTATGCTCTGCCTGGGCACGGCGCAAGGGCTTGCGCCGGAGGTGCTCGAACAGTGCGAAGGCACTCTGAGGCCGGTGCGTTTTTTGGGCTACAACCATCTTTCGGTGCGCAGCGCGGCCGCCATTCTGGCCGACAGGATATTAGGCGACTACTACTGACGCAACACGGCGGCCTGAGCGCATCGGCGCCGCTTTGCAACGACGCAACAATCCGCCCGGATTTGCAAGGAGTTCACGATGGACATCATCAGGAAAATTGAACTGGAAAACCAGCGCATGGATCTTCCCGCGTTTCGCTCCGGCGACACGGTGAAAGTGCACCTGCGCATTGTGGAAGGCGAAAAAGAACGTATCCAGGTCTTCCAGGGTAACGTTATCCGCATCAAGCGCGGCACCACCAGCGCCACCTTTACGGTGCGCAAGGTTTCCGACGGCGTGGGCGTGGAACGTATTTTCCCGCTCAACTCGCCCTTTATCGACCGCGTTGAGCTGATCACGCAGGGCCGCGTGCGCCGCAGCCGCCTGTACTACCTGCGTGCCCTCAAGGGCAAAGCCGCGCGCATCAAGCCGCGTGGCCGCTTCTGATCCTTTTTTAGGCATCAGAATCGCAGCGAGCGTTTTTACGGCGCGCCAGGGCATGCAGGCAACTGCAAAACCCCTGGCGCGCTGTTCGCGCGTCTTTAGAACACTAGCACCTGAAATGCTCGCGTACGGTAGGCAAAGCCTGCCTGTTCGCATTTCATGGCAAGGATTTTCAGAAAAATCCTTGCAGAGCAGTTAACTCATTTCATTCGTAAACGGCTTTAAACCGACGCGCTGACCATCACGCATTGACCATGGGATCGCGGCCATTGCTGCGCAGCGGAGAAATCATGGGCAGAAAAGCAACGAGCCGCCCGGCAAAGCCGCGCAACCAGCAGGCACAGGCGAGCCTTGTCCAGATGGTGAGCACCTCGAGCGCCCCGCTGCCTCAGGATGATTCTTCCCTTTTGCAGGCAAACAGCCAGACCGTCCCGCAAATTTTTACCGCTGGCATAGACGAGGCCGGTCGCGGTTGTCTGGCCGGGCCGGTAGTAGCCGCTGCGGTCATATTGCCGGAGTGCTACGACCTGCCGGGCCTCAACGATTCCAAGGCATGCAGCGCCAAAACCCGCGAAATGCTCGCCCCGCGCATACGTCAGTGCGCAGTAGCCTGGGGGCTGGGCGTGGTGTGGCCCGCCCGCATTGACGCCATCAATATTTTGCAGGCTACCTTTGAAGCCATGAGCAGGGCCGTGCGCTGCCTGCGGTGCGCGCCAGCGCATCTGCTCATTGACGGCAACAAAACCGTGCCCGGCGAGGTTTTTGCCTTCCACTGGCGCAAGGGGCACACAGCCCCCCTGCCCTCGCAGTGCTGCATTATTGGCGGCGACGCCAGCGAACCTGCCATTTCCGCCGCGTCCATCCTTGCCAAAACTTACAGGGACAAGCTCATGACCCGGCTGGGAAAACGCTGGCCCGGTTATGGGTTTGAAGCGCACAAAGGCTACGGCACAGAGGATCATTACGAAGCCTTGCGCCGCCTTGGCCCCTGCCCCCAGCACCGCTTGACCTTTCGCGGCGTTTTGCCCGAAAAGCCCAGCCCGCAGCAGGGCAGCCTGTTGTGACGCCGCGCTGGCTGCAAACACTTTTTGGCGGCAAGGATGAACAAGCCGCCGCCCCGGCCCATCTGAACCTTGGGCGCAAAGGCGAGGAAGCCGCCCGCAAGCTGCTGCAACGCAACGGCATGGAACTGCTGGACTGTAACTGGCGCAGCGGCAGGCTTGAACTCGATATTGTCTGCCGCGATGGCGACACCGTTGTTTTTGTCGAAGTAAAAACCCGCAGCGGTTCAACCTACGGCGGCCCCGCCGCCGCACTGACCCCTGCCAAGCAGCGTACCCTGTGCCGGGCGGCCAGGGCGTGGCTTGCGGCCCACGATGCATGGAGCAGCCCCTGCCGGTTTGATGTGGTCTGCATTGTGCGCGAGGGCGATACCCTGCACCTGGAGCACTGCCGCCATGCCTTTGAATGCGAACCGTCTGTGGATAGTGGCAACGCCACTTGGCAACCCTGGTGATCTTTCGCCGCGAGCGCGCGAAGTGCTGGCCAGCGCCGATCTTGTGCTGGCAGAGGATACACGCCGCACTGCCCGCCTGTTGCGCGACTGCGGCATTGAAGCCCGTCGGCTGCTGAGTTTTTACGATCACAACGAGGGCGAACGGCAGGAAGGCGTATTGCGCATGCTGCGTGAAGGCCAGACAGTTGCCCTTGTCTCCGATGCCGGAACGCCGCTGCTGGCGGACCCCGGCTACCGGCTGGTGCGGGCCTGCCGCAAGGAGGGCCTTGCCGTATCCCCCCTGCCGGGGCCTTCGGCTCCTGTGACGGCCCTTTCCGCCGCTGGCATTCCCCCGCTGCCGCACAGTTTTCTGGGTTTTTTGCCGCGCGATGCCGCAGGGCGCGATGCCCTTTTTGCCGCCTTTGCCCATGTGCCGGGCGCACTCATTTTTTTTGAGCGCAAGGATCGCCTCAAGGAGAGCCTTGCCCAGGCCGCCCGCATTCTTGGCCCCCGCGAGGTGGCCGTGTGCCGGGAATTGACCAAGGAACACGAGGAATTTATAGTAGGTCGTCTGGAAGACAGCGAGATGCTGCCCGATGAACTGCTGGGCGAAATCACCGTGGTTGTCGGCCCTCCGGAGCAGGCAGAGCGCACCCCAAGGGAAGATGTGCTGCTGCTGGCGCAAGAGGAACTTGCTCAGGGCGGCAAACCCCGTCAGATTGCCCGCAGGGTGCAAGATGCCGTGCGCGGCTGGTCGGGCAAGGAAATTTACGCCCTGCTGACGGGTACAGAGCCAGCAGAGCCGGAAGCTTAGGGGCTGTTCACTCCAGGGCTCTTTTGCCTCCTGCTTGCGTCAGGCCAGCAGTTGCGCATGCTGCGGAACCAGCTTGCGGCAGCAGATCGTGGCTGAGTGATCATAAGGCGGCGCTTTCCTTTTGAACGCGCCCTCGCTGCAACGGCCAAACCGGCATGCCACGGGGTTGCCATGTATCCCACACGCGTTGTACTTGCCTGCCTCGCGCGCACAAGCTGCATCAATGCAGCCATGACCGCCCGGGGGATGCAGCAGATAGGTTTGGCCTACGTGCTGGAACCTGCCCTGCGAGAGCTGTATCCCGAGCCGCAGGCCTTTGCCCGCGCCATGAGCCGTTACGCGGGACACAGCAACACCCATCCCTTCATGATTCCCCTTTTCGTGGGCATCCTGCTCTCGCTCGAACAGGCCATCGCCAAGGGGGCGCTGCCGGAGGGCGTGCTGAATTCCGTGCGCGAAACACTGGCCACAACCCTTTCCGCCCTGGGCGACTCATTTTTCAGCGGCACATTGCTGCCCCTGTGGTCGCTGCTCAGCATCAGCCTGCTGTTGGCTGGCTTTACCAACATGGCCATGCTGCTGGCGGTGATTCTGTTCGGCTCCCTGCTACTGTTCAGGGCCATCTGTTTTGTTTCCGGCCTGCGGTACGGGCTGACCACGCTCGCCCGCCTGCGCAAGCTCAACCTCATCAACTGGGTGGACAGGCTCAAGATGGTCAATGCGGCGCTGGCTGCCCTGGTCATCTGGCATCTGCCCATCAGCACCATGAAGCCCTTTCCCTGGACTGCCTATGCCATGGGCGCCGCAGCGGTGCTTGCCGCCGCATGGCTCGTAGGGCGAATGCGCCTGCCACGGCTGCTGCTTTGGGTTGTGACAACAGGAGCCCTTATTCTCGTGGACTTGGGCTTCATAGGCATGTAGAATATACGTGTTTTTCGGTAGTGGACACGCTTTGTCCCCCCTTGGCCGATAACACGCTCATAAGGTAAGATGATGGAAGAAGCCATAGAACAAACGCCGCGCGGGCTGGCGCTACGGGTATGCATTGGCCTGCGCAACGGCCTGCACGCCCGACCGGCGGCCCGTCTGGCGCAAGAGGCGCAGCGCTATGCCTCAGATATACTGCTTGTCAGCGACACAGGCGAAGTAGACGCCAAAAGTATGCTCGACATCCTTTCCCTTGCGCCGCCCGCCAATGCAGAACTGACCCTGGTGGCTCAGGGTGACGATGCCCGCGAGGCCCTTTGTGGTCTGGCCCAATTTTTAACCAATTTACAGGACTGACATGGCCCGCGCGGTACTTTTCGGCACACCTGTTTCGCCTGGCATAGCCATAGGCAGGGTGCGCTTCATGCACAAGACACGGCAGGATGACGAACGCCGCATCACTGCCGCCGAAGTAGCTGCGGAGCAGGAGACCCTGCGCGCCGCCGCTGAAGGCGTGCGCGCCTCACTGGCCGCCACCATGGAAAATGTGCCAGAAGACCTTTCGGAATACCGCGACGTCATCGCCGCCCAGATGGAAATGGCGCGCGACCCCAAGCTGCTCAAGGCCGCGCTGGCCCGCATAGAAAGCAACCTTGTGTGCGCCTCGTGGGCCCTCAAGCTCACGGTGGATGAACTGTGCGCGCTGTTCAGAAGCATGGACGACGCCTACCTGCGCGACCGCGCCCAGGATATCCGCGCCGTGGGCCTGCGCCTGCGCGAGCATCTGGCGGCAGACCCGGCCCACAAGGGAGAGGATGAAACCCCCGGCGTGCTGGTGGCGGAGGACCTCTCCCCTGCTGATGTCATGGAACTCAACCTCGACCGGGTGCTGGGCATTCTGACCGCAGAAGGCGGCCCCACCTCCCACACGGCCATTTTGTCGCGCGGGCTGCACATTCCCTGCCTTGCGGGCGTTACCGGGCTTATGGACATTGCCCGCGAAAACGAGACGCTGGTAGTTGACGGCCTCGGCGGCAGCGTGCTGCTGAGCCCCGATGAGGCTGACGAGGCCCGCTTTGCGGCCCGGCGCGAGGAATATACGGCGTGGGAAGACCTCACGCTCAAATCTGCCCGCTGGCCCGCCGAGATGTGCGATGGCGTGCGCGTGGAAGTGCAGGCCAATCTTGAAGGCACCAACGAGCTGTCTGCTCTTGCCCAGTGCGGGGCCGACGGCGTGGGCCTGTACCGCACCGAATTCGCCTATTTTACCGACCGCCTGCCGTCAGAAGAAGACCTGCTGGCAGAATACGCGGCAGTGGCCCAGCGGGCCGCGCCGGATCGCGTGGTATTCCGCACGCTTGACGTGGGGGCAGACAAGATGCTCCACGCGCAGGCAGTGCTCAAGGAGCCAAACCCCGCGCTGGGGTTGCGCGGCATACGTTTTTGCCTGCGCCATCAGGGCATTTTTCGCACGCAGTTGCGGGCGCTCATGCGCGCCGGGGCCATGGGCAATGTGGCCATCATGCTGCCCATGATTTCCTGCCTGGATGAAGTGCAGCAGGTACGGCGCATCATGCAGGAGCTGCATCAGGAGCTTGCGGCGCAAAACCTGCCCCATGCCCCCTTGCTGCCCCTGGGCGTCATGGTTGAAACCCCGGCTGCGGCCCTTATTTGCGATGCCCTTGCGCGGGAATGCGACTTTTTCAGCATCGGCACCAATGACCTTATCCACTACATAATGGGCATTGACCGCAACAACCGCCATGTGGCCTACCTCAACGAGCCGCTGCATCCGGCTATCGTGCGCTCGCTCAAGCACATCATTGACGCCGCCCACCGCGAGGGCATAGGTGTTTCCGTCTGCGGCGAGCTTGCTTCTGACCCCTTTGGCCTGGCCCTGCTGCTGGGCATGGGCGTGGACACTGTGTCCGCCGCCCCCCGATTTGTACCGGGCATGAAGCACCTTATACGCCAGTTCAACGCCCAGACCTGCATGGATCTGGCCAACAGCGTGCTGCTCAGCACCGATGTGGCCGCTTCCAAGCGCATGGTGCGCGAAGCGTTGCAACAGTCACTGGGACAGGAACTGGCCTTTCACACCACAAGCCTTTTCACATACAGTCACCCATGAGCCAGAAAACACCCCCATCCACTGTGGCCCTGAACAAAAAGGCCCGCCACCTCTATGAACTTTCCGAGTTCACCGAGGCGGGCATTGTACTGACCGGCCCGGAAGTCAAAAGCATCCGCGCGGGCAAGGTCAACTTTATTGATAGCTATGTAGACTTTCGCCAGGGAGAAGCCTGGCTTGTTTCGCTGCACATCGCGCCCTACGCCAACGCGGGCTATGTGTCGCAGGAGCCGGACCGCGCGCGCAAACTGCTGCTGCACGAGCGGGAAATTTCCAAATTCGCGGGGCTGGTGGCCCAGCAGGGCCTGACGGTTGTGCCCGTGCGCCTCTACTTCAAGAGGGGCAAGATCAAGGTAGAAATTGCCCTCGGCAAGGGCAAAAAACTGCACGACCACCGCGAAACACTCAAACGCAGGGCGGAGGAACGGGATATGGCCCGGGAGTTGTCCTAGGGCCTGTTTCTAAATAATTCTTTTGGCCGATCACTGCGTCATCCAGCATTTTTACTCCAGTCATGGACAGAAAAAGTCCACTCCTGTCGTAAAAAATACTGTTTTCCTTGTCCTCGGCGCAAAATATTTTATTTAGAAACAACCCCTAGATGCAAATTTCCTTCGAAAATGTGCATTTTCAAAGTTTGCAAGACTCCCGCTTCGGCGTTTAACAGCGCAGATAAACTGCGATTGCGTGAGCAGGTGCTCTTGCTGCAAGGGCGCGACACCTCACATCTCTCCCAAGGCTCTTCATGCGGCACCCTCCATTGCAAGCCCCCCTGCTCTGGCAGACATATCTGGGCTTCTGGATAGCGGGCATTACCGCGGCCCCCTGGCCCCTGCCCTCGCTTTGCTGCGCCTTGCTGCTGCTTTTTGTGGATGCCCGCCTGTGGCGCGCCGCGCGCACGGCTCTGGCCTCCTTGTGCCTTTTGGCGGGATTTCTGACAGGATACTGGCAGCTCTATGGCTGCCCGTGGCAAACCCTGCTCACAACAGAAGCGCAGGCAAGGCAAACGGGCCAGCCGCCCCAATGGCTGCACGAATCTGCCCAGCCGCCGCGAGTGTGCGGCATTGTGCGCGATATGCAGGGCCTGCCCGACAACCGCCTGCGCCTGCTGCTGAGCGATGTGCGCCCCGCCGATACGGACGGCAGGGACGGCTTGCCCTCTGCCTCTGATGCTGCCGCAATACCGCCAGACGCTGCAAATTCAACTGTTCGCCCTCTGCCCGGCAAACTGGCCTGGACATGGGAAGCGCCCACAGCCGCCATTGGCCTTTCTCCTCCGCTCCCCGGCCAGACAGTCTGCCTGACGCGACGCCCCATGCCCGCGCAGGGCTTTGCCAACGAAGGCCAGACCGACTGGGGCCTGTGGCTGGCGGCTCAGGGTGTGCGCTGGCGCATGTGGACTCTGGGCAATCAGGGAGAGCCGCACATTTCCGGCCAGCCAACCCTCTCCGCCCGCTGGCGCGAATCATTGCGGCAGGATTTTGTGCACGCGCTGTTTCCGGCCCAGGAGGCGGCACAGTCCCATACGGGAGGGCCAGACGAAACCATAGCGGCTGACGCTTCCCCTCCACCAGCCCATAACAAACCCACGCCGTACAAGCTTTCGCAGGGCAAGGCCATCCTGCTGGCTCTGCTCTTTGGCGACAGGCAATACCTGAACCAGCAGACACTGAACAATTTTGCCTCGGCCACGCTTGTGCACAGTCTCGCCCTTTCCGGCCAGCACCTTACAGTGGCGGGCCTTGTGGGCCTGCTCTGCGTACTTGCCGCCGCGCGGGTTCGCCCCGGCATATACCTGCGCCGCCCCCGCGCCGTCTGGGCGCTGCTGGCAACACTGCCGCCAGCACTGGCCTACCTGTGGCTGGGCGATGCCCCGGCGTCATTGCTGCGGGCTGCCGTCATGCTGCTGCTTCTTGCCGTCTATTTTTTGCGCGGGCGGCCCCACACAACGCTTGATGTGCTCTGCGCCGCCTTGCTCTGCATCAGCGTGGTCTCCCCGCTGAGCATGCTGGACACAGGCCTGCAACTTTCCGTGCTGTGCGTGGCGGTCATCGGCATGAGCCTGCCCTGGCTGCGGGTGCTGGCCCCGGAGCCGGATGCGGCTGCGCAAATACGGCAGAGCAACGGCCTTGGCAGACATGTGAATCAAAAGATCCGCCGGGGAGCGTGGGTATTAACGCGGATATTTCTGGTTTCCCTGGGCATCCAGATTGCCCTGCTGCCTCTGAACATGCTGCTGTTCAACAATATGGGGCACTGGTTCTGGCTCAATGTGCTCTGGCTGCCCGTGGCCGACATGCTGGTGTTGCCCGCCTCTGTGCTCGGCCTGTTCCTGTCCGCTCTTGGTCTTGACCTTGCGGCGCGGGCAGTGCTGGACATGGCGGCTCTGCCCTGCCAATGGCTTACAGACTGCCTTGCGTGGCTGGCTGGCGCAAACCTGTTGCAGCCCCCGGCCCTGCTGCGCCCGCACTGGACAGCCCTGCCAGCTTTTGCGGCCTTGCTTGGGGCGCTGGCGCTGAAGGCGGGGCGCGCAGACCTGCCCCGCGCGGCGCGACGTCTGCTGCTGGCCGGGGCGCTGCTGTTATGCGTTGGCCCGGCCCTGCGCACCGCAGAGCGCCTGTCAGACCATATCCGTCTTGATGTGCTGGATGTGGGGCAGAGTCAGGCCCTGCTGCTGCGTCTGCCGGGGCATGTGCGCCTGCTGCTGGACGGCGGAGGCAGCGCCTCGCCGCGTTTTGATCCGGGGCAGGCGCTGGTGGCCCCGGCCCTGACCTATAATGACGCGCCGCACCTGGCCGCCATACTCAACACCCACCCCGACCTGGACCACATGGGCGGCTTGCTGCACATACTGCGCGTCTTTCGTGTGGATCACCTGCTGGACAATGGGCGCGAAGGCAAGGGCAGTTGGGGCGAACAGTGGCGCGCGGCGCGCACGGCCCACCGCAGCCGCGCCCTTGTCCGTGGCGATGTTCTGATACTGGGCAAACCGTCTCTGGGTCTGCGCCTGGAAGTTTTGCACCCGCCAATGAACGAGTGGGACGCATGGCAAGGCAACGATGCCTCGGTGGTGGCCCGGCTGACTCAGCATGGCCGTGGTCTGGCCCTTTTTCTGGGCGATGCGGAACGCCCGGTGCTGCGCCGTCTGATTGATAATGGCGATGACCTGCGCGCCGAGGTTGTTGTTGCGCCGCACCATGGCTCTGCCACAGGATTTCTGCCGGAATTTTATGAGGCGGTGCACCCCGGTATTGTGGCCGCCTCGTGCGGATTTGAAAACCGCTATGGCTACCCTTCACAACCACTACGCGCATGGTGCGATGCCGCCAAGGTGCCGCTGTACTTTACAGGGCGCGACGGCGCTGTGCGGATTATCTGGCCCGCGCGCGGCGACAGTCTTGGCCCGCCAGCCGTTCATTCCGCGCGGCCCTGAACGCATACACCCCGACGGCCTTTGCGGGCAACCGGGGTGCATCAGGAGGAACAACAAGGCCTCTTGCAGGCATTGATTATTTTTTAAGCCAGGCTTCTACCATCTGGGGATTTTCCTTCATGAAGCGGCGGGCGTTTTCCAGAGGATCTGCGCCCTTTTCCTGATTCCAGTTCATGAGCCTCTGGAGCTGGCTTGGATCTTCGTACCGGAAGTTGGTCAAAAAGGCCCAGGCATCGGGGTGATCCTTTTTCAGCTCTTTGCGGCCAACCTTGAAAATGCCTTCTTCCTTGCCCAGGCTGCCCAGCGGATCATCCAGATAATGCATCTGCCAGCGGCCAAACATCCAGTGGGGCGACCATGCCGTCACCACAATCCATTCCTGCTTGCGGATGGCCTCAGCCAGGCTGGAGGTCATGATGGTTCCGCTGCCCTCCACAAGCTGCAACTGCTTTATATCATAGTCTTTAATGGCTTTTTCCGTGAGCTGCATCAGGCCGGAACCCGGATCAATGCCCACAATGCGCCCCTTGAACTTGTCCGCATTGGCGTCCAGTTCATCAATGGACTTGAGCGGCACATAATCCGGTACGGCCAGCCCCAGACGCGCGCCGCCCACAAGCTTGCCCAGCATTTCCACCTGATTTTTCACCTTGCCGTACATGGCGGCGTGGGTGTCAGGCAGCCAGGCAGTCACCATGGCATCGGCATCGCCGGTGGCAATACTCGTCCACAATATTGGCTGGGTAACGGGCAGCAATTCCACCTTGTAGCCGAGCTTGTCTTCCAGCACGGCCTTGGCAAGATTGCTGGAGGCAGTGGCGCAATCCCATTCAACATAGACAATTTTAAGGGTTTTGTTCTGTTTGCTGCCGGCAGCGGCCTGAGCAGGCCACACCCACAAAACCATGATGGCAAGAACCATTATAAAAAGTCTGCGTGTCATTGCGTCCTCCCGTCTAGTTTTGTCCGGCGCATTTTTGCGCCAACGCACGAAAGAGGCGATCAAGTGTGATTGCCACGATAACAATTCCAAGTCCGGCTTCAAAGCCATTTCCTATCTGCAATCTCTGAATTGCTTTCCAGACTTCACCGCCAAGGCCGCGAGCACCGATCATGGCGGCGATGACTGCCATGGAAAGCGCCAGCATGATTGTCTGGTTTACGCCCGCCACAATGGTGGGCATGGCGAGGGGCAGCTCAAGCTTGCGCAGGCGCTGCACACGCGTGAGGCCAAAAGCCTCGGCGCACTCCACAAGGTCTGCGGGAATCTGCCGGATGCCCAGGCAGGTGAGGCGAATGGCTGGCGGCACGGAAAAGACCACCGTTGCCACAACGGCGCTTACCTTGCCGATGCCGAAAAAGGGGATGGCGGGGATAAGATACACAAATGCGGGCATGGTCTGCATAACATCCAGCACGGGCATGATGATCTGCCTGCCCCAGCCCGACACCGCCGCCAGGATGCCGCAGGGAACCCCCAGCAGCACGGAAAGCAAGGTTGCGGAAAGCACCAGGGCAAGCGTGCTCATGGTCGGTTCCCACAAGCCAAGGTTCCACAGCAGGGCAAAGCCCAGCATGGAAAAGGCGGGCAACTTGATACTGCGCGTGGCCCACCAGCACACAAGGCCCAGCAGGATGATGAAAAGCCAGGGTTGGGGCAACATGAGCAGGTTTTCAAACCCGTCCAGCAGCGTGCCCATTGCCGCAGAACCAGCGCGGGTAAAATCCGAGCAGGTTTCCACCAGAAAGTCTACGGAGGCGTCAATGCTCTGGGCTAGGGGAATTCTAGGCAGCATTTTGACCTCCCGCTTCCATGCCTTCCACCATTGCCGCCAGCAGCAGGCCGCGCACGATGACGCCCTGGAGCCTCTGCCGCTCGTCAACAACGGCCAGCGGATAAGGAAGCTCAGCCATGATGGGCATCACTTCTGCAATGGGGGTCGAGGGCGCGACTGTTGTTATGTCGCGCTGGGTGATGGCGGCAATGTCCGTCTTGCCTTGGGCCACCATGCGCTCGGCGTCGGCGGCATACAGAATGCCCGCAAAGCGCCGCTGCGCATCAATGACAAACAGCGAGCTTATGGAATGCGCGGCCATTTTGCGCAAAACGGAATGGGGCCCGTCAAGGCCCAGTACGGCCCAGTCTTCTGACCGCTTCATGATGCCGCCAGCCGTGAGCACATGGGTCACGTCGGCGGAGGCCACAAAGCGGGCCACGTGACTGTTGGCTGGCGATTGCAGTATCTGCTCCGGCGTGCCGGTCTGCACCACCGCGCCGTCCTGCAGCAGCACAATGCGGTCGCCAAGCCGGAAGGCCTCGTTCAGATCATGGGTAATAAAGATGATGGTTTTGCGGATATCCTGCTGGAGGGTCAGGAGTTCTTCCTGCATTTCCTGCCGGATAAGCGGATCAAGCGCGCTGAAAGCCTCGTCCATCAGCAGCACTTCCGGCTCCATTGCCAGGGCGCGGGCAAGGCCCACACGTTGCTTCATGCCGCCGGAAAGCTGCCGGGGATAGGCGTTAGCCCATTGGGAGAGGCCAACGCGCTCGAGCACTTCGCCGCTTTTTTTCAGGCGCAGGGCCTCGCCAACCCCCATGGCCTCCAGACCAAAGGCCGCGTTTTGCAGCACGGTGCGGTGCGGAAAAAGGGCAAAATTCTGAAAAACCATGCCAAAGCAGCGTTGCCGCACGCGGCGCAGCTCGCGCGGCTTCATCTGCATGATGTCCCGACCATCTACCAGCACGGAACCAGCCGTAGGCATGATGAGTCCGTTGAGACAGCGCAGCAGTGTGGACTTGCCGCTGCCGGAAAGCCCCATGACCACGAGCAGCTCACGCTCAGCTATATTGAGGGAAACATCACGCAGTGCCACAGTGGAGCGGGTCTGCCGCAAAATATCTTCGCGGGAACGCCCCTTGGATGCCAGTTGAAGGGCATGCTCCGGATTTGGCCCAAAGACCTTGAACAGATTCTTGACGGAAATCTTCGCCATATACTCTCCTTCTGCCGCAGCAGAAAACCGCTGCGGGTGTAGCCCCTGAGGAGGGACGAGTATATGGAAGCACGGCCCCAATATGGCCGTCAAAACGAACGGGCTGGAGTCATCAGCGCAGACAGCACCAGCTCTTGAACGCCTCCTCGGTTACTACCGAACTTCCATAATGTTAACACAAAATCGTTAAACAACCACAACAGAAAAAATCACAATTCTACACACAGCATACCATGCCACGTGCCCATGATGTTTGTAATTTTTGTACCGATAATGACACCATACTATAAACTGAAATTTTGTGCAAATATGGCAATTTGCTGCTGTGTAATACAACATAAATAATGTGTTGCATCATAAATTTATGCAAGACAGGCAAAGCGCAAATGACACTTCCACCATGACGAGCATATGCACTCAAGGGGCGGGAAATTGAAGAAGGAAGGGGAAGGCGTTTTCAACAGCGGGCAAGCGGGAGTTCATTCCAGCAGGTTGTGAGCCGGGGGGAGCGGTGTTCCTGCCGCATATGCCAGGGAGCCTCGCCCATGCCCTGCGCGCCAAAGATAACCGTATCCCGGCCAAAACGGTTATTGATGCTGTCCAGCGATCGCATGAGGCTCTGCCGCCGCCCATCGCCGCCGGATTCAATCCCGGCCGCAAGGGCCAGCAGGCTGCCCTGCACGGCATCGGCCCGTTCAAGGCCGTAGAGCATCACCCCTGCCTTGGCATAGGCAAAGCCGGGCAAAAATATGCGATCCAGCCCCTCCAGCGCCGTGCGGATGAACATCTGGCTGTCAGCCGTGGGCAGGGGCAGGGGGCACTGGGCTGTCTGGTCGTAAAGCCGCTCTTCCGCTGCCGCCTGGCCGGGGCGCGCCGTGCGGATATGAACGCCCAGCCCGCTGGCCACAAGGCCCTCGCGCCGCAGCCGCGTGGCCGCGCGCACGGCAAAGGTTGAGAGCGCCTGCGCCAGCATGGCCTTGTCGTGGATGCGCTGCGCAAACGAACGCGTGGACATGAGTGTTTTGCGCGCCACAGGAGCGGTCTCGTTGCCAAGGCAGGGAACACCGCGCAATTCCAAAGCCGTGCGCCAGCCCGTCACGGTGAGCAGACGGCGCAGCATGATGTCGTCAGCGTTTTTCATATGCAGGGCCGTGCAGATGCCCTCGGCCCACAAACGCCGCGCCTGCCGCCGCCCAACGCCCCAAACATTCTCAACGGGCGTACCGGCAAGCACGCGGTCGATGTCGCGCTCTTGCCGTACAAGGGAAAACACGCCCCCGTAGGACGGATGCTTTTTGGCCACATGTGTGGCAATCTTGGCAAGGGTGCGCGTTGCTCCAACCCCAACGGAAACTGTGATTCCCGTCCAGCGCTGGATGCGTTGCCGCACATCGCGGCAGAATTCGGGCAGATTGGCCCGCTGGGGGGCCTCAAGCCGCAAAAAGGATTCATCAATGGAATACGGCTCCACCAGAGAGCAGCACTGCTCAAGGATGCTGATTACCCGTGCGGAAATATCGCCGTACAGAGCATAATTAGAGGAAAATACCGCCACGTTCAGCGCGCGCAACTGGGAACGGAGCTTGAATTCCGGCGCGCCCATGGGGATGCCCAGAGCCTTGGCCTCAGCCGAGCGCGACACGATGCAGCCATCGTTGTTGGAGAGCACAACCACAGGGCGATTGGCAAGATCGGGCCGGAACAGTCTTTCGCACGAGGCGTAAAAATTGTTGCAGTCCACAAGCGCCCACAAAGACGCTGGCGAATCAGAGCTTGTGGACGACATAGGTAACAACGCCCCATATATGCACAAATTCGCTTTCCGTAATGTCGATGGGGTCAAACCGGGGATTCTCTGGGGCGAGCAAGACGCGTCCATCGCGGCGCAGCAGGCGCTTGACGGTCAGCTCCCCTTCCAGCGCGGCGATAACCACCTTGCGGTGCCCTGCCTCTACCGAGCGGTCAACCACCAGCAGGTCTCCGTCATGGATACCCGCGCCCAGCATGGATTCTCCATGAGCGCGCAAAAAGAAGGTGGCAGCCTCGTTGCGCACCATGTGCCTGTGCAGATCCAGCTTGCAGTCGAGGTAATCCTCCGCCGGAGAAGGAAAACCCGCCTCCACAGGCGCAAGATACAGGGGCAGCCCCGCCCTGTGGTCAGAAACGGCCGCTGCCGGAGCCAGCAGTTCCAGTGAAGACGAAATGAAAGCCATACCGCCTCCTGTGGATCGGTTCACCGCAGCCCGACGGATGCGGATGGCAAAATCTGCAAAAATGTGGGGCAAAACCACGCGACCATCAGTTTTTAGCTTATTTTATCCTTGCAAGCAACGCCTGAGATTGATACCCTGAATGAAAAGTTGAAACAACCCCGCCGAAAGCGTGTGCGGCAATCACCCATTCGCGCGGAAGCGAGGAACGCCATGCCTGAAAAATCAGAGTTCAAAGAAACATTGCAAAGGCTTATGCAGGCCCTCAGCGTGGTCAGCGATGCGGAACTGGCAAGATCGCTGGGCATCACCCCACAATCCGTGTGTGGAGCGCGCAAACGCGGCGAAGTGCCGCCTGCGTGGATTCAAACCTGCGCCGCCCAGACAGGCGTAAACGCCCACTGGCTTTTTTTTGGCAGCGGGCCCATGCGGCTGCCGGAGGCGGCGGATGGCGAACTGCCCAGCATTCAGGCGGATTGTGAAACTGATCTTATCAGTGTGCCGCTGGCAGAAGCGCGGCTCTCTGCCGGAACGGGCAGTCTTGAGGTCAACAGTCACAGCCAGGGCAGCTATGCCTTCAGAGGCGATTTTTTACGCCGCAAGGGCAACCCCCGGCGTATGGTGCTCATGCGTGTTTCTGGCGACAGCATGGTGCCGGAAATTTTTGATAACGATCTGGTGCTGCTGGATCGGGGGCAGACGGAAATCAGCCCTGGGCGGCTTTATGCCGTTGGCTTTGAAGACGCCATCTATATAAAACGCATTGATAAACTCCCCGGCAAGATTGTTCTGAACAGCGTCAACCCGGCCTATCCGCCTGTGAGCCTTGACCTGCGCGGCGACTGCGCCGACCAGTTCAGGGTTATTGGTCGCGTGCTGTGGTCTGGAAGGGAATACAGGTAAGAATGCTTGCGCACGGCACCCGGCGCGCGTACACTTTCAACATATAAGGTTTTTTCGCCAAGGAGTCTGGGATGTCGTCTGCTCGTCGATCCTTTGCAACGTTCTTTGCCAATCTTGCCGCATTCAGTGCGCTCTGCGCCGTGCTGCTTGTTGCCCACCCCGCCCTTGCCGCAGAGGCCGCGCCGCAAGCTGCGCCCCCGGCGCAGCAGGATGCCAGCGCCGCCGCTGCCGCCGACAGCCCTGATCAGCAAGACTCCGCCCTCCCGGCGGAGAATCTGTTCAGCCAGACCTATCAGGCCTGCATGGACGAAGCTGCTGGGGTGACAACCGGCATGCAGGACTGCATGAGTGCGGAACAGGAACGGCTTGAAACCCGCCTGAACGCGCAACGCGCGCGCGTTGCCGCCACCCTGAACCCGGAACGCGCCAAGGCTTTTAATGACGCTCTGAGCGCGTGGGACACCCTGCGCAAGAGCGGTTCCCTTGCCATGTTTGACCCCAACGGCGGTACCCTTTCGCCGCTTATGGCATCACTATGGTATCTGGAACAAACTGCCCGCATGACGCGCTGGGTTGACGTCTTGCAGGAAAGCGCCGAACAGTAGCGAACAAAATCCGGCATCACGGCTGGTGCAAATCAATGACATGCAAAGGCGCATCCTTGGGGGTGCGCTTTTTTGTGCCCGCCTCTCGTGCAACAGGCAAAGCCGCGGCGCTCTATGTGCAAACAACATTCTGTCACTCTTATATACCGAAATAACCCAATAATTTTATACTATTAGTTTTAGCAAGTTAGCATATTTTACTTCTCACTGGCTACAAAAACAGACTAATAATCTAGTAATTACAAACCGTTGCGTCTATCATCAGTTGCCAGTATACTCCCGCGATGCAAACTATGGCGGGGATCTGAAATGCTGCGCATCCATCATAGTCATTCTTGCCGGGTGCCTTCCAGACCTGGCTGCTATTTCGACTGACCACCTCCCAGCAAGCCTGTCATAGATGTCAATACCGGGAAAGTCCTCAACATGTGGATTCAAAAAGAAATACGGCGAGTTGAAACGTGGAAATATATCGCCAGAGCCGAGGAGCGAATGTGTTCAGATGGGGGACTATCTGGGCAAGCATATTGATGAGTTCTCTTCATTCCAAAGATCAATATACAAAAAATACAATGACGATGGTGACAAAACCTGGGCATATTACTACGATTCCCCTGCTGCACCAAGCAGGATGGACTCTTTTACAATCAAGCGCATGACTGTTTTCAATCTGTACACGGACAGAAACGGTAAAATTTATGGCTGCACGTGGGCCAGATATTCCGGTGGCTACCACAGGGACCACGGCACGGACGATTGGCTAACCCCGTAGAGCAAGGTCCCAGCAATGAATATGCCCGATCATCAACAACATACTGTCAACACCGCAAAAAGAACGCCTGATGGAACTCCTGTTATTCTGTAAAAGCATGCTTCTCGGCCTGGCGGTGGCAGCTCCGCTCGGGCCCATCGGCGTATTGTGCATAAACCGCACGCTTGAGCGCGGCTTTTGGGCTGGAGTAGCCGGAGGGATGGGAACGGCCCTGGCCGATGCCATCTACGCGAGCCTTGCGGCGATCGGCTTTTCAGCTTTAACGGCAACACTGACGACGCTTGCCCCGTGGCTCAAGCTTGCAGGCGGTCTGTTCATGCTGTGGCTTGGCTGTAGCAGCCTGCGGCCAAATCCCCGGCGGGCGTCAACACCTGCCCGCACCAATAAATTCAGGGGACTCTCCGGAACTATCGCCGCTACATTCCTTCTTACGCTCACCAACCCGGTGACCATTTTCTCCTTTGCGGCACTGTTCGCTGGCCTCGGCTTGACCGATACGCCGGGGGCAACCAATGCTCTTGCCGTTGTTGCTGGAGTATTTCTGGGGTCGTTATTGTGGTGGTTCTTGTTGAGCGGCGGGGTTGCTCTGGCCCAGCGGCGCTTGCCCGAAGGATTTTCCCTTTGCGTATCAAGAATGTCCGGGGTGATCCTCATGGGTTTCGGTTTTTATGCGCTCGGCTCTCTGCTTTACGCTGTAATGCAGCAACCTTGAAGTGCAGCCACTCTCGGAGCGTTCCCCCTCATAACGGACAAGGTGCAAATGTAAGCAAGCTGCACATCCCCACTGCAGTGCCGATCAAAAAGATCACAAAAGGGCCGCAGGAACATATATTATTCCTGCGGCCCTTTGCATAACAGCATCCTAGGCACGCAAGCTAAACCGCATCAACACTCCCTTTCAACGCTCTGTAGTCCGTTTTTCCGCTGCCCAGCAGGGGAATCGCCTCCACATTCACAATGCGCTTTATCGCATACAGGGATGAAAGCCCCGCCCCACGCAGGGCGGCATTCACTTCCGGCAGGGAGAGCGCCATCGGGGTGAAGAGCATAATTGCCGAGCCGCTTTCTTCCGCTGTGGCTTCCACAGCCAGCGCTGGGCCTTGCTCCGGCTCGTCGCCCCGCTTGCCGAATATTTCGAGCAGCACGGATTCGATCTGCGGCAGAGAAATCATTTCTCCGCCAATCTTCACAAAGCGCTTGAGCCGTCCCTGAAAGGTCAGGCGGCCAGTTTCATCCAATCGCACAAGGTCGCCGGTGCGGTACCATGTATGGCCTTCAAACTCCACAAAGGGCGAGGGCGCATCACTCAGATAGCCGCCAAAGATGCTGGGGCCGCGCACCAGAAGCATACCGGTCTGCCCCGCCTCCACGCGCCCGCAGATATTGCCGTCCTCTTCGCGCACAAGGGCCAGTGTTACCGAGGGCATGCCGTGGCCTATGGTTCCGCACACAATGTCGCCCGGTCTGTTGACTGAAACCACCGGGGAGCATTCCGTAACGCCATAGCCCTCGCAAAGCGCCGCGTGCGGACATTGCGCTGCAAAAGCGCGGTAGACATGATCCTGACATTTTTCCGCCCCCACAAAAGCGCAGCGCAAACTTGCAAGATTTTCCGTCCCTGCGGCCCGCTCCAGCACTGCCCCAAGAAATGTGGGCGGCGCGGCCATGAGCGTAAGCCTGTAATCGCGCACCAAGGCCGCCAGCGGGCCGGGTTCAGTGGGGTTGGGATGAAAGGCGGCGCGGATGCCCAACGACAGGGGCAACACAATATTCACCATAAGGCCGAAGGAATGGAAAGGCGGCAGCATGGCAAGCACGCTATCGTCCGGATCAAGGTGCAGCACCTCCACAATATCGCGGGCATTGGCGAGCAGATTGGCGTGGCTCAGGGGCACGGCCTTGGGCAAGGATTCCGAGCCGGATGTAAAGAGCACCGCCGCTGTTTCCGGCACCGCGTATTCTTTCAGATTACGCAGCAGACGGGCTTTGAGCGCGCCGCAGAGTTTTTCACAGATGGTCAGCGATTCCGCCAGCTTGTCCAGCAGCACCCACTGCACAGGCAGGGATGCAAGGCCCAGCCCCTGACGTTCCAGCCGATCCTGCAAGGCCGTTGCGCTGAGAATATGGCTGACCCCGGTTATAGTTATGCAGTGACGGAGGTTGGCTTGCCCCACCGTCCAGTTGAACAGCACAGGCGTCTTGCCTGCCAGCAGTGCCGCAAGCCACACCGTGACCACTGCGGGCGCGGCGGGCAGCATGATGCCAAGGCGCTCGCCGGGCAGCGTCCGTAAACGGCGAGCCAGAATCAGTGCGCCCATGAGGATGTCCCTCCGGCTGCGCAGGCTTGCGCGGTCTGCCAGCAATGGCTGGGCAGGGGCGGAACGCACCTGGGTCAGAAAGGCATCGGCTATGGTTGCGGCGTGTTTGGGTATGGCAAGCTTCTGGTCAGCGGCAGGCGCAAACCAGCCAGCAGGAGCGGGAGAGTCCGCACAGGTCTCGCCAAGCTGACCGCTCGCCGCCAGCAGACAATCGCGCACCGTAACCAGAAGCTCCAGATTTGCTATAGTTGCACCCTGCGCACCTTCAAGGCTGAGGGCCAGATCCATGAGGGCCAGGCTGTCCAACCCCAGATCGCCGCCAAGGGTCATGTCGTCCGAGAGTAGGTGAGCTTCCGGCAGGTCAGCCGCCTCACGCAAGGCCGCATAGACGGCGGCGCGCACTTCCGCAGAGATATCCGCCGCCTCTGCCGCTCGGTTTTGCGGCACGGCATCCAGAATCCGCGCCTCGCTTCCCTGCCAGAAAAAACGGGGAATTTCCTGCGCCGGGCGCTCCGCCTGATTATAAAACTGCTCCAGCCAGGGGTTGAGTACACGTTTATCGCCCGTGCGGGGCAGATCGCCGGCTTCCACAAACTCCACCGTCACGGGGCGGCGGGGCGTAAAGAACAGCAGGTTGGCAACTACCACCAGCGCGCCACGCAGCAGCACCCTGCCAAAATGCGGCGCTTTGCCCGTGGCTCCGTAGCCAAAAGCACTGCCCCACAGCCCGGTTGTGCGCACCAGCACCACGCGCAGGCCGGGCATTTTTTGCAGAATAAGCGCTGCCCCGGAGTTGCCGCCAAGGCTCTCCCGGCCTGAGCGATAAACCCTCCCTGCGGGATACAGCAATACGTTGTCCCCGGCCTGCAAGGCATCCAGCACGGCCTGCATGCCAGCCTCAACGCCCTGTCGGGCCTTGGCCCCATCCTTCATGGCGTCAGGAATAAGCACGGCGCGCAGGGCCTTAGCCGCCAGCCGTCCAAGCGGGCCTTCCATCTGGCGCTCGTCGGCCAGAGGGCGTGGCGCATGATTCGCCAGCAGCGAATATACAATGACGGGGTCAATCAGCGCGGGATGGTTGGGCATAAACAGGATTGGGCCGGGGCCGGATATGGTTTCAAGCCCGGTCGTGGTCACGCGGTAGCGCAGGCCCAGCAGCAGACGCAAACATAGCCCCAAAAGGCTGAAACGCTTACCGCAAGAAAACATGCGGCTAATTCGCACAGCGGCCCAACTGATGAAAACCAGCGCCGCAAGGCCGCTGCCAGCCAGCAGCCATGCCGGGGGCACCTTGCCCAGCCATGCGAAAATCAAACCGGAAAGAAGGATGCCGCTGAAGCACGAACAGTTGGAAATCCCCAGAGTTTTTCCTTTCTCCGTGGCGGCTGGCTTTACCTGAATAAAGCTCACAAGTGGTATGAGATACAATCCACCGCAAATACCGGAAAACGTCAGCAACAAGAAAAGCCAGGGAAATTGCAGTGCCTCCGGCAGCAATGGGGCAAGGCCGGAGAGCATGAGGCCAAGGCCAAGCCCTGCGCCTGCCGGAACCATAATGCGCCGCCAGCTTGTGGCTTCGTACCGCCCGGCCAGAACGGAACCCACGCATATGCCAATCATCATCGCCACGGAAAGCAGGCTCGTAACGGTAAGCGAAAAACTGAGCTGGATGATGCCGAGATTATTGATGCACAACAGGGCAAAGGACGACAGGCAGTAGAAAAAAGCTTCCCCCGCCAGCGTGAGAAACAGGTGCGGGTCGCGCCCGCGGCACTCCAGCGCATGGAGCACGGAATGCACAGGCCCCAACAGGGGAAAGGGAGCGTTTGCCCCGGCAGAAACAACGCTTTTGCCAATGCCAAAGGCGGACGCCAGCCCGATAACAGCTATAAACACAGCCACCGCCCCCACGGCCAGTCGGCCAAAACCGTGATCCCCCTGCGGGATGAATGCAGCAAATGCAGAAAATTCGGGCAGATCCAGCACAACGCCCCCGGCGGCGATACCCAGCAGAATAGTTGCCGTGGTTGCCAGCTTGAGCAGGGCATTCACCCGTGGCACTTCCTGCGGAGGAAAGTTTTCCGGTATGGCTCCGTTAAGGGCAGGGCTGAAGATTGTGGATTGCAGGCCCATCAAAAAAACTACAGCAACCATGCCCGCCCAGTTCATATCTACAAGCGCCCACACGCCATAGAGCATGGCCGCCAGTTCCATAAATTTTGACCAGATGACCATTTTATTCTTGGGCATGCGGTCTGCCAGCCACCCTGCCCAGGCAGAACAGGCCACAAACGGCAAGGCGAACATGGCGGAGGCAATGCCCTGAATGGACTCAAGCCCCGCGCTGGCGGCAAGCAACAGGGCTGCCTGTTTGAAAAAATTGTCGTTGAATGTGCCCATGGCATAGGTTGTGCCCATGCTCAGCAGTATTTTTTTCCCACTGGCTGCCGGGAGTGATTCGGGCGACTGGCTCATGCGTTTGTTCCCTTTTTAGCTTGGGGCTGCGCAGCGGCCCCTTCTTGCAGGTCTTCTTCAATAAAGAGACGAAGTTTTTCCAGAGAATCCAGCACAACATGGTGGCGTACAGAATACAGGGCCTGCCTGCCCTCACGGCGCACGGCGAGGATCCCGGCTTTTTCCAGCACTGCAAGGTGATGCACAATGGTGGAACGACCAAGATCGAATTCTGCGGCAATATCCTTGATGGAAAGTTCCTCGCCGGGCTCAAACAAAAGCAGGATGCGCTGGCGGGTGGTATCCCCCATGGCTGCGAATACTGCGGCCACGGGCTGCCAATGTTCGGGGAGGGTATTCAGGTACGTTGTTCTCATAACTATATAACTAGTTTTTTAGTTATAAAATGTCAAATAAATATTTTTACTAATCATACAAGATAATTACTTTGAATAAACACAGGGGAGACAACATTACCATCACAGGTCAGGGGGGCAATTCCCCACGGTGGAATGCCCCCCTGCTTCCAGGTTTTTATTGCCAGCAAGGCCCTCCGGATTCAGGCCTATGGGCGTGCCCTAGCCGCCAGCGCGCGGCGCGGCTGTAGATGTGCGCGTAATGAGCTTATGACTGTATTCCACGCGGGTAATATTTCGGTCAGAGGCCGCACCGCTGATTTTATTGTGCAAAATTTCCAGCGCGTTGCGGCCTTTGTCGCGCATATAATGCTCAACCGTGGTCAGTGCCACGCCCGCAAAACCTGAGGGAAAGATATTGTCAAAGCCGCAAACGCTGTAATCGCCGGGAATGGTAAAACCTGCTCCGCGCACGGCATCTATAACGCCGTAAGCCACCATGTCGTTCACCGCCACAAAGGCGGTGATTTTTTTGTCATCAAGGCACTTGCGCGTCAGTTCAAGACCCACAATGTGTTCTATCTGCAAATTTTCCAGCTCTGTCTCGGGGCTGATATCCCGGCTTTTTACCAGCACCGAGCCTTGCGGGCACAGTTGGGCAAAGGTGTCGCGCAGGCCCTGCAATCGCTGCATGCGGATGGGATTGGCCTGATCCAGCGTGGTGGAAATGTAGGCCAGATGCTGATGCCCCAGATCGTGCATATGCCGGGCAATGAGGCTGCCAGCATCATAATTGTTCAATTCCACCGTATCCACGTTAAGATCCTGCCGCCTGTCGCCAATAACAACCATGGGCAACTTGCGGTCAGCCTTTTCAAGTACTTCTTCCGGATGGGCCAGCATGGCAAAAATAATACCCGCCATGCCCATATTGCGGGCAAGGCGCAGGGCCGCCAGTTCGCTCTCAAGACTGCGGTAGGTGGTATATATGCTGGTGGCATAGCCCTTGAGCGCGGCAGCCTGCTGCATGGCCTGAATAACAGTGGAATAATATGGATTGGTGACGTTAGGGGCCACCACAAGCACTGAGGGAACGTTTGCACACCCCGTTGCCCTTCTTGCACCCCGATAACCCAGGCTTTCCGCTGCCGCAAAGACTGCGGCAATGGTTTCGTCTGCAAACGAAACCCCTTCGCGCCCGTTGAGCACCATTGAGACTGTAGCCTGGGAAACTCCGGCTGCTTTTGCCACATGGGCAAGCGTAACTTTTTTTGCGGCGGTATGCCTGACGCGGCTCTTGCTGCTTGTTTCTGCCGTCATGGCAGCCTCCTGTTCAGTCATGGGCGATCCCACACGGCGATGCATGGAAACCAGGCCTAAGGCTTTATTCAGATTTTTATGTATCAAAAGAATTATTTTTTATTTAATAAATATTCAATTGACACAATTTTTTTCAGCGTGATATCAAACCCTAAATTTAGCCATATTCAACATTATTTTTGAAGTGGAGGCAATTAAAAAATTTTATATTAAAATTTTATTCCACCGCATGATTAAAATTCAATTAAAATTTTAATTGCACCCGCAAAAGAATTGCGGTGCTGACAGCCCACACGGAGGGTGTCTGTATGGACGACAGCTCACAGCAAAAATACGTTCCTTCCAAAAAAGAAATGCGCAAGGTCGTAATTGCCAGCCTGCTTGGCGCCACCATTGAATGGTACGACTTTTTCCTCTACGGCGTGGTGGCGGGCATTGTGTTCAACAAGCTCTACTTCCCCACCGCCGACCCCTTCATCGGCACCATCATGGCCTACAGCACCTTTGCCATCGGCTATCTTGCACGCCCCCTTGGCGGCTTTATCTTCGGCCATTACGGCGACAAGCTGGGCCGCAAGCGCATGCTCATTCTAACCATGCTCATCATGGGCATTGCCACAATGGGTATTGGCCTTGTACCCACCTATGCCTCCATTGGCATTGCCGCGCCCATCATCCTGCAAACTCTGCGCCTGTGTCAGGGCCTTGGCCTTGGCGGCGAATGGGGCGGCGCGGTGCTCATGACCTACGAATACGCCAGTGATCGCCAAAAGGCCTTTTACGCCAGTATCCCCCAGATGGGTCTTGCCACCGGCCTGTGCCTTTCTTCCGGCATGGTTGCCCTGCTCTCCTGGCTGCTGGACAACGAGCAGTTCCTGGAGTGGGGCTGGCGCTTTGCCTTCCTTGTGAGCGTGGTACTCATCGCCATTGCCCTCTATGTGCGCACGCACATTCTGGAAACCCCCGAATTCCGCAAGGCCGAAGCCAAGGGCGAAACCAGCAAAAAGGCCCTGCCCATCGTGACCGTGTGCAAAAACTACCCCGGCAACATTGCCCTGGGTGTTGGCGCACGGTGGATTGACGGCGTGTTCTTCAACGTGCTGGCCGTATTTTCCATCACCTATCTTGTGCAGCAGATCCACACCACCCGCACCGAGGCACTTACGGCGGTCATGTTTGCGGCCCTGCTCATGTGCCCCTTTATTCTGATCGCTGGCCGACTGGCCGACCGCTTTGGCCGGGGCCGCATTTATGGCCTTGCCAGCCTTGCCTGCGGCATCTCCATCTTCCCCTCGTTCTGGCTTATGCAAAGCAGCGGCGGCAATATGTTTCTGGTTGGCCTTGCCATCGCCATCCCGTTGAGCATCTTTTACGCCGGTGTTTTCGGGCCTGAGGCCGCTCTGTTCTCGGATCTCTTCCCGGCTGAAGTGCGTTACACGGGCATTTCCATCGTCTACCAGTTCCCGGGCTTCCTGGTTGCGGGCATAGTGCCCGGCGTGTGCACCGCCCTGATCCAGTGGAACGATGGCGATCCCTTCTACATCTGCATCTTCGTACTCGTAGCCGCAGCAACCAGCGCGTTCTCGGCCTTTACCATCCAGGCGCGGCACAACAGACTGGCTGCGCAGGCTGCAGGAACCGCACAGGATTAGCATCATGCGTATATTGCAACTTTCAGACACGCACCTGCGGGGCGACCACAGCCTGTCTTTCAGGGTGGTAGATACCCGGCGTTGCCTGGACGAAGCCGTGGCTCACGTGAAAAACCTGACGCAACAGCCGGATTTCATTGTTATCACAGGCGACCTAGCTGACAGCGGAGACCTTAACGCATATCACATCCTGCACGACGAACTCTCGCCCCTTGGGGTGCCAGTGTACGCCGTGCCCGGCAACCACGACCGGCGCGACCGCCTGCGCGAGGTAATGCCCCACTGGTGCCCGGCCAAGGAAGATATTGCGCCCTACCTCTGCTATACGGTGGAGGAGGAAAACCTGCGGCTGATCATGATGGACAGCATGAGCCCCGGCTCCCATTCCGGCCACTTCCCCGCCGAAACCGGCGACTGGCTGGAACGTGAGCTGGCAAAGCGTCCGGATACGCCAACCATGTTCTTCATGCACCACCCCCCGTTTGTTACGGGCATGGGTGCCATGGACGAACCTTTTGAAAATATGGAGCGCTTTGCAGCAATTGTAGAACGCAACCCGCAGATGCGGCTGTGTTTCGGCCACATGCACCGCCCCATCGTCACAGAATGGCACGGGCGGATCGCCATGACGGCACCTGCGGTTTCCATGCAGATAGACCTTGATCTCTCCCCCGAGGGCGGCGACACCTTCCGCATGGAAACGCCGGGCTATCTGCTCCACCACTTTGACAAGGGCGTGTGGAATTCCCACATCTGCCAGATTGCAGTGCAGGCTACGTTTGCCGGGCCGTATCCCTTTGCTGGCTCGGTGAATCCTACCCAATAGTGTTTCCCGACATGAAACACCCGCGCAAGCGGGCCGGGGCTGCCGACATCGGGTCGGCAGTCCCGGCACCCTCTTGAAATCAAGCCATCATACCTGCATTCCCCTCCTTATTTTCTGCCCTGCTTCTGCCAAATCGCTTATTTTGAAACAGCTTTAGCAAGTTCAGATAAACTTCTGTCCACGTCTCCCTGCACCGAACAAGACCAGACTCTTGGCAAGTTGCCCGTCCAAGTTGATAAAAACTGACCGCAGCAGATATTGACATCACTATCAGACCGGTCTAATTTTTAGTCATGAAAGAAAGCGCACGAGAAAAAATCATCGCTGTAGGTGTTGAAATAGTCGCTGTTTCCGGCTTCAACGCCACAGGCATAGACGCCATACTCAAGGCGGCGGGCGTGCCGAAAGGCTCGTTCTACCACCATTTTGGCACCAAGGAAAACTTCGGCATTGAAGTCATCAACCTCTTTGCTGAAAACTATACAAAAAAATTGCACGGCTATCTTGATGATGAAGCGCTGGCCCCGCTCCAGCGCATCCGCAGGTATCTGGAAGAAAGCATTGAACGTACAGTGCAGGACAACTTCAGCAAGGGTTGCCTCATCGGGAATCTGGGGCAGGAGTTGGCCGCTCAGAGCGAACGGTTCAGATGCCGCCTGGAAGAAGTCTTCCACGACTGGCTCGGGCTGTTTGCCAAGTGCCTGCACGAAGCGCAACAGGCTGGCGAACTGAATCCGGGGCTTGATCCCCAGTCGCTTGCAGGCTTTCTCCTTTCTGGCTGGGAAGGAGCCATTTTGCGGGCAAAGGTCATGCGCTCGCCCGAGCCACTGAAACAATTTGTGAACGTGCTGTTCACAAGGGTTTTAACAGCAGGGTAATTGTGATGCCGCAGCAAAACCGGCTGAGCCTGAAGCTGCTGGCCAATCCCGCGCATGCTCGGGGCACTGCCAGCCAAAATCTGCGGCATCCCCAACCACACCACACATACAACAGCGAGCATTCTTATGAACGCGCAGAAAAAAATACTCATGGTTACGACGAGCGCCGATGCCCTGACCAACGGCAGAAAAACAGGCGTGTGGCTTGAAGAAATCGCGGTTCCCTATATTGCGCTGGCAAAGGCAGGCCTCTCCATAACCGTTGCCAGCCCCAAGGGCGGCGCAGTGCCAGTTGATCCCCACAGCCTTGATGATGCCTCTGTTGCCAAATGGCCCGACATCCTTGAACTGCTGAAAAATTCTGCACAGCTCAAGGATATTCAGGCTGAGGGCTTTGACGCCATCTTCCTGCCTGGCGGGCACGGCACCATGATGGATTTTGCCACCGATGCCGAGCTGAAACGCCTGCTCAACGATTTTGCCAAAGCAGACAAGATAATTGCGGCAGTGTGCCACGGCCCGGCCGGGCTGGTAGGTGCCAAAAAGCCTGACGGCTCCCCCCTTGTGGCGGGCAAAACCATAACGGCCTTTACCGATGATGAAGAAATTGCCATGCAGCTGGAAAAGGCAGTTCCTTTTATGCTCGAAACAACGTTGCGCAGCGAAGGCGCGAACTTTGTAGTCGGCCCCATGTGGGCCCCGCATGTGGAAGTGGACGGCAAGCTTATAACCGGGCAAAACCCGGCCTCCAGCGAACCCATTGCCCAGGCGGTTCTTGAACGTCTGCGCTAAGTTATCTCGTACAAAAACATCAACGCCCGGTTCCCCATTACTCAGGGGAACCGGGCGTTTTTCGTTGGCCTTGGCCCGGCTTCGACACAAGGCCGGAAGCCGGGGCACAAATTATTTCACGTAGTGGATGCGCTCTGCATTAAATCTGTCCTGCTGCGTTTTTTGCTCCGCAGGATAGCCCAGGGGGAAGATGGCAAAGGCCCTCTGCCCTGCTGCCACAGGCAGGATTTTCTCTACCTTTTCCATCCGGTCTTCGTCAGGGGCCACACCAAGCCACACGCCGCCCAGGCCCAGCGAATCCACCGCCAGCCAGAGGTTTTGCATGGCTATGGCAAGATCAATCTGCGCATATTGTGGAAAGCGGCAGCCATCCTGCCGATAGGCAGCCACAATGGCCAGGGGGGCATTTGCGGCGCACCCGGCATAGGGGCTGACCTGAGCAAGCGCGTGCAGCTTTTCTCTGGATGTCACCACATAAAAATCCCACGGTTGCTGATTGCCTGCAGAAGGTGCGGCCATGGCGGCACGCAAAATCTGCTCGACCTTGTCACTTTCAACGGCGCGGTCTTCAAACTTGCGCACGCTGACCCTGTGGAAAATCTCCTTCATGGGAACCCCCTTGGTTATTGTGCTGCCAAATTCAACTTATTGCAGAATGTATGCGGTGACAATTTCGCCATAATAGGCTATGTGCGCATCCCGGTTTGCTCCAACTGCGGAGCCGTCAACATCCTGAGGATAAAACTTTGACTGGTATTCGGTGATCAGGCTGGGGAGATCCTGCTTCTGCTTGTATACGATCTTGCACTCAAGGGTGAGGGGCAGCTCCTTGATGGCGGGCACAGAAACAAGTTCTGAATCCACAAGAGTCAGGCCTGCTTCAGAAATTTTATCCAGATTGCGCCCGCATTTGGAGCCGCAAATGCCGAGGATTTTTTTGCTGTATTCGCCAAAGGGCACATTGACCGTAAATTCTGGATTTTTATCCAGCAATTCGCGTGTAAAGCGGTGCTCGCGCACATAGGCCACAAATACCGGGCTGGACCAGTCAATGCCGAGGGTTCCCCAGCCAATGGTCATGCTGTTCACCCGGCCATCTGCCTTTGAGGTAAGCAATATACCCTTGGGCAGAGCTTCAAGAATATTTTTGGCGTATTCGGCAACAATAATTTTTTTCCTTTCCATAATTCAATCCTCATTTGGGTGGTAATATACTGCGGGCTTAAAAGCCCGTCGGCAGGTTTGTGGGTGCAGCCAGAACGATAGTTGGGGAGGTGCGGCTCAAGTGGACGAGTTCATACTTTTTCATACAAAAATATCTGTGCTCCGTGTTTTGCCATATGATTATTAGACCGGTCGTATAATAAGTCAAGCAGATTTATTTCAAACTCCATATGGTGGAGGCACGAGAGCGTAACCGTTAGCATAACTTTATGATTTTGCAGGATCAGGCAAATAAACAGGAGGATCGTGCTAGCAAGCAGCGCCCTGCCAGAGGTATGAGAATGTCGGGATCATGGCGTGCCCGCTCTTGGCAGTTCCCTGCCGCAGGCTGTATTTTCCCACTGGAAGCCATGCAGACATGATGGCGAAAAACAACATGGGGCAATTGAATGCCATGTGCCGCCCTTTTTAACTTGCGCACAATTGTGCAATGCAATCATTACGGCCAACACTGCTAAACGCGAAGGTGAATACTTATGGAAAAAGCAAAGGTGTATTTTACGGATTTTCGCACCAAGGCTTTTGGCGATGGTTTGCCCACCAAGCTGAAGAAAATGATCAAAAAAGCTGGCATCGGCCACATTGACATGAAGGGCCGTTTTGTTGCCATCAAACTGCATTTTGGGGAGCTTGGCAACATCAGTTACCTGCGCCCCAACTATGCGCGTGCGGTTGTTGACACGGTCAAGGATTTTGGCGGTAAGCCTTTCTTGACCGACTGCAATACCATGTATCCCGGTAGCCGCAAAAATGCCCTGGAACATCTGGAATGCGCATGGCAGAACGGTTTTACGCCCCTCACGGTGAATTGCCCCATCATCATTGGCGACGGGCTCAAAGGCACAGACGAAGCCCTGGTGCCCGTGATGGGCGGTGAATATGTCAAGGAAGCCAAGATTGGCCGCGCCGTTATGGATGCCGATATTTTCATCAGCCTCACCCACTTTAAGGGGCATGAGATGACCGGCTTTGGCGGCGCCATCAAAAATATTGGCATGGGTTGCGGATCGCGCGCTGGTAAAACGGAGCAGCACAGCAACGGTCAGGCCAATATCAACGAATCGCTGTGCGTTGGCTGCAAGGCCTGCATCAAGCAGTGCGCCAATGACGCCCTGCACTACTCCGCCGAAACCAAGAAAACCACGGTCGATCACAATAATTGCGTGGGCTGTGGCCGCTGCCTTGGCGCGTGTAATTTTGACGCCATTTCTTTCGCACATGATGCCGCCATCGAAATGCTCAACTACAAAATGGCGGAATACACCAAGGCCGTGCTGGACGGTCGCCCACACTTTCATATTTCGCTGATTGTGGATGTTTCACCCAACTGCGATTGCCATGGCGAGAATGACGCGCCCATTCTGCCCAACATCGGCATGTTCGCCTCATTTGACCCGCTGGCGCTTGATCAGGCCTGCGTGGATGCCTGCATGAAGGCCAAACCCTTGCCCGGCAGTCAGCTTGTGGAAAATCTTGCGAAAAAAGGATTTGTGGATCACCACGACCACTTTAAAAATTCTGGCCCTGAATCCGAGTGGCGTACCTGTATGGAGCATGCCGAAAAAATCGGCCTTGGCACACGCGAATATGATCTGATTGTGGTGAAGTAAGCATATTATTACAGATGTGAAAAAGGCCGGGGCAACCCGGCTTTTTTGCGTTATGCCGCATGAGCCAGAAGTCTTAATCGGCAAAGGGCAAAACACGGGCAAACACTATGGCAATATAACCAGCATTAATGGAGCGTACATTTAAAATTGCAAGAAATCAGCCATCCAGCGCGACCATATGGATACGATTTCCATGCGCCGAAACAGAACGGTAAAGGTCATCAAAAGAAATCCAGACGGTTGCCGTGTTGTCATTGGGGTGAACGCCAAGGCAGGGATTACCCTCTAGTGCGGAGTCAAATACAATCTCAACTTCGCAGCCTTCATCATTAAGAATACCAAAAGGAGTTACTTCCCCTTGGGCCAAATCCAGATACTTGGCAAGGCGCTCTTGCGAGGCAAAGCTTAGCCGTGAAATACCCAGTTTTTGCTGCAAGACCTTCAAAGGTGCTGTCTTGTCGTTGCACATGGTCACAAGAAAATGCCGCTTCCCAGCGGAATCTCGCAAAAAAAGATTTTTGCAGACATCACCCTTAAGATTAATCTTCAGGGCCTTTATTTCATCAATTGAGAAAACGGCCGGATGCTCCGTCACGGTGTACTTCACTCCAAGCCGCTTCAAGTAGTCATAGACTTTTTGTCGCTTCTCAAGATCAGACATTGCACCTCCATAGCAGCGTATCAAAAAAAAACATGTTCCAAGAGACTGGCATTCACGTTTGAATATTGCCCGTACGTCATACAGAATCATACAGAAAACTAGTTTAAATCCAAGCTTCTGCTGATGCAAGGAAGAGCATCAATATACTGGGGGAGGAGTTGAGTGTGTAGCAGTCTGATTTACTCAGCTCAACCTGATTTGTTTATCACCTTTAGGGAAAGAGATTTCGCCATCCGGCAGTGTTTGGGACGCCTGGAGACGAGCCATTTCTCCTCCTCGTGGAGCTTAAGTCTTTTTATTGCCCTTCGGGCATTGTATTCCGCCGTCCGGCGGAAGTTGGGACCCTGTGCGGCGCGCAATTTCGTCTCCCCGTGAAGATTAAGTTTTTTTACTGCCCTTCGGTCACTGTATTCCGCCGCCCGACGGAGTTTGGGACGCTGGTGCAGAGCAATTTCTGCTCATCGTAGAGTTTGAGTCTTTTGCTGCCCTTCTGG